>MWJR01000116.1 GCA_002127415.1 Calditrichaeota bacterium AABM5.125.24 | reverse complement strand
AGTGGCCGGTTTGCATTCGTTAATCGAAAATGGCGCGAGGTTCTCAGATACTCTGAGGAGGAGGTCTCAGGACTCACCCTCTTCGACGTTATTCATCCCGACAGTATGGCGCACTGCATGGATCTGTTTCAAAAGGTTATTGCCGGGGAGACCGTTGATAATATAGAGGCCAAGTTCATCGCAAAGGACGGCACTCTGATCAATGTTGAAGGGAGCGCCAGTTGCCGCTTCGAAAATGGCAAGCCTGCCAGCACTCGCGGGATCTTCCGCGACGTCACCGACCGCAAACGTGCCGAGGAGGCCCTGCGCCAGAGCGAGGGGAAATATCGCACCCTCTTCGAACAGTCCCGCGACGTCATATACATCACAGCGGTTGAAGGGCAGATAATCGACATCAATCAAGCCGCCAAAGAGCTGTTCGGCTATAGCCGTAAGGAGATGCTCCGTATGAACGCCCGGGAACTCTATGTTAACCCAACCGACAGGGACAGGTTACACCGAGAGATCATCAAATCCGGCTATGTCAGGGACTTCGAGGTGAAATTCCACCGGAAGGACGGAACAGAGATCGATTGCCTCCTCACAACCACAACTCGACGCACCGAAGATGGAACAATCGTCGAATACCAGGGCATCATACGCGATATCACCGAGCAAAAACGCGCTGAAGAGGAGCGGGAGAGGCTTATCCAGAAGCTTAAGGAAGCATTGACGAAGATTAAAACCCTGGGGGGATTGATACCGATCTGCGCCTCCTGTAAAAAAATCCGCGACGATGAAGGCTACTGGCAACAGATTGAAGCCTATATCCAGGAACACTCAGATGCCGAGTTCACCCACGGCATCTGCCCTGAATGTATAGAAAAGCTATATCCACAATACGCCGATGACAAGAAAAAATCGTAAAAATATAATATAGTAGGGGCGCACATCCGTGCGCCCTTTCTGTCGTTCAAAACGAAGTGAAAAATCTCCACGTGGCTCACACTGAGCAGTATTTCCGAGAATTGTTAAAGTTCGGTTGTCATTGCGAGCGTAGCGAAGCAACCTTTCCCATAATCAGCAGTTTAAGGATTGCTTCGTCACTTCGTTCCTCGCAATGACACCATTCAAGGACGAACTGTGAGACCCCAATACCGCAACCACCTGATCGAAACAACCGAGACTACCCCCTCACCACCCGCTCTCCCCCACACAACCGGCAAATGCTGCCGGAATTCAACCTTCTAAAGCAAAATTCTCCCCCTAAGTAGAGGCGCATGGCCATGCGCCCTACCGCCAGACATGTGCAGATATTCGAGGCTAACATATTGAAATATAATAAAGTAGGGGCGCATAGCTATGCGCCCCCATCTCCAATGGCACACTTCGTGCACTTAGGGAACTACAGAAGAGTAAAAAGTTGTGCCGCCCCGACGCTTCGGGGTGACACCACGTCACAGGTAAGTTCAGGAGTTAAATTGGCCCTTAAGTGTAGTTGTGGATCCCGCCGGTTCAAACCGCTCGGGATACAGGAGGGCTGGCCCGACCGTCAGACCGGCCGAAGTCCTCAGGTGTTATTCCTGGTGAACTGCCAGGATTGCGGCACTACAATCACCTGCAACCGGCTCGAATACGCCCTGCTGCGCAGTCGGGAGGCGTCCTCAGTCCTGGAACTCACCTTCTACACCGCCGACCACCAGCCGGCAGTCTGAACCTCTCATTCTATGTCATGCTGAATCCGGCAGTCGCCGGACTCAGGGTGACCACTCCCAATACCAGAAGATACGCCACTCCAGTATAGTGGTATCACCACGAGACTTCAGGGTGATGCCATTCATTTTACTCTAACGGCTTCCGAAGAACATTTTTGAGCATCTTTCCCGGACGAAAGAGGGTTTTTCGCCTCGGTGGTATGTATATTATCTGGTCGGGCTTCTTAGGATTGCGAGCCTTCGGTTTAGCTTTCGTTCGCTTGACCTCGAAGACCCCGAAGTTGCGTATCTCAATGCGGCATTCGCCATCGTCTTCAATCATCAACTCCCGCAAGCTGGTGAAAACTGCGTTAACCGCCCGGGCTGCCTCCTTGGTCTCAAACCCGGTCTTCTCGGCCGTCCTCTCGACGACGTCCTTTTTGATGTAAGTTTTCACGGGTATCCCTTGATGTTGTTACCCTGAATTTTCCTGTGACATCTGCCTCAGGATGAACGAGGGATGCAAACCCTGAGTTATCTGTTTATATTTATGCTATTTGCCATCCCCGTATTACTTTCGAGCGAAAAATATAAACATTCAATATCGTAAAGTAAAGTCTTTTTTTTATTTTAGTTGCATTATAATAAATCCGGTCTAACGAGAATGACCGAATGTCTACCTCAATACGGCCACTAATTAACAGGAAAGGGATATGAACCAGCAGCAGCTGTGCATATATGAAGACGCCGGGTATTCCGGCTTTGGGCCACTGACCGATACTCGCGCCGTCTGGGACCTTCGCTGCGGGGCCCTAACTCTGGGTCAGAAGCTGATCCGGTCGCTTAAACCCTCACGCCTCTCTCTTCACGTTCGCAGCCACCTGGCGCCGCTGTATCTGGAGGATGCATCCACACCGGCAGATATAAACCCCCGGTTGAATTCAGGAACCATCCTGTTTGTAAACGGAAGGGCGCTCCTGAGCGCATCCGCCTCACACAGGCTGCTCGGCGATACCGGTAATTGCATCTACCTTTCCGACGGGGATCCGGTGGCCTTCAGGCTGTCAGGCAATCTGCCCCAGCAGATGCAGGTGGAATCCGGTGAACCGCTCGATCCGCACCGGATCACCAGGCTCGAACAGATCGAGATCGATGCGGTGCTCTGCAGATACCCGTGGGACCTGATCCGCGCCGCCGGGGACCATATCCGCGCCGACCTCGAACTATCACTGCCTGAAACCACTGGAAAGCCGCTTCATCAACCCTCTGATGTGATAATACGGGGCGCCGAAAAGATCGTCACCACCGGTGAAGTCGCCCTCGGACCTGGCGTTATGATTGATGCCGAAATATACGCAATGCGGATTGACAGTGGAGTTCGCATCGGCGCAGGCGCCATCCTCGACAGCAGTCAGGGACCTGTCTGGCTGGATGAAGGGGTGGTTCTGGAAGCCGGAGCCATAATAGCGGGTCCGGTCTACATCGGCCCCGGTTCCATCGTCCGTTCGGGCGCCAGGCTGTCGAGAGGTGTCTGCCTGGGACCGCAATCCAGGGTGGGTGGTGAAATCAACAATACCATTATCCAGGGCTATACCAGCAAGCAGCACTCAGGCTACCTCGGCAACTCATACCTCGGAAGCTGGATCAACTTCGGTGCCGCCACCGACACCAGCGACCTGAAGAACAACTACCGCTCGGTGGTGATGGCAATCGGAGGTGAGCAGATCGATACCGGTGAGCTTCATATAGGTTCCATCATAGGTGATTTCACCCGAACCGCAATCCATCAGCCGCTCAACACAGGAACCGTCGTCGGGGTCTCCAGTAACCTGTTCGGCTTGAAGTTTCCTGCCAGGCAGATACCCCCGTTCACCTGGTTCGGGACTGAAGGATATGAGGAATACCGATTCGACAGTGCGATTGAAACCATCCGCACAATTATGCCACGCCGCGGACAGAGGCTGACTCCCGCTCTGGAAGGAGTGCTCAAGAGGATATTTGAAGACTCCGCCGCCGAGCGCAAGGCTTTCCCGGCCTCTTCGGGTAACAGCCGCCCTTGAAAGATGGGCTTGACAAGGGTATTTGGCACGGTTAGATTATCAATTGCATCAATTACAGACTCCGATATGCAAACGCCTGTGGATGAATATTATGGCTGCAGTGATTAACCGGCAACCGGGACGAATCCCGTCCGATCCGGTCCAGCCCGCACGTCCGGCATCACAATGAGGGTCGGGGCAGTGATTGTTGCAGCTGGCAGGGGCGAGCGATTGGGATCGCCCACACCCAAATGCCTGATTCGGGTCGAGGGCATATCCCTGCTGCTAATGGCTGCCTGGCCCTTTGAGAAAGCCGTGGGAATCGAAGCGATTATCCTCGTGGTTCCACCTGGCAGTGAGGATGCGGTGAGGATCGAGGTCGAATCGACCGGATTGGGCGGCGTTAAGGCGATTGTTCCAGGCGGAGCCAGAAGACAGGATTCGGTGCTGGCGGGGCTGAAGGCATTGTCTCCCGAGATCGACCGGGTGCTGGTTCACGACGGAGCCAGACCTCTGCTGTCGGTCGAGCTTGTGAACAGGCTGGTCAATGCCCTGCGCAGTGCACCGGCGGTAACGGCTGCAATCCCGGCCGCCGACACCATCCACCGCGACGACGCCGGCTGTGCAGCAGCTGGACCGGAACGGGCCGATCTGGTGATGGCTCAGACCCCGCAGGGGTTCGAGCGAAAGCTGCTGATGCAGACCTTCGAGAAGGCCGGGCGGGAAGCCCTGACCGCCACCGACGAGGTTACCCTGGTCCGGGAGATGACGGGTGTCAAGGCCAGGCTCATCACCGGCGAAGCCGGCAATATCAAGATCACCAGCCCCGACGATCTGGGGTTCTATCACCCGCAACTCCAGGCGCGGGCAGAAGAGATGAGGAGAGAATAGCCGATGAGCTGGAAGGTTCGGGTTGGTGAAGGCTATGATGTCCATCGTCTGGTCGAGAACCGTCCGCTGATACTGGGCGGCGTCAAGATAAATTACTGCCACGGGCTTGAAGGTCACAGCGACGCCGATGTTCTGGTGCATGCCATATGCGACGCCCTGCTCGGTGCGGCGGCCCTGGGGGACATCGGCACCCACTTCCCCAACGACAGCCTGATCTTCAAGGATGTCTCAAGCCTGAAACTGCTGGCGCAGGTGTGTGCCATCCTCGAGGGGAACGGCTATCGCCCGGTCAATGTCGATTCGACCCTGGTGATGGACAGACCCCGCGTTGCCGATTACATCTATTCGATGCGGCGCAACATTGCCCGCCAGCTTAAGCTCGAGATCACCGACGTCTCGGTAAAGGCCACCACCACCGAAGGGCTTGGTTTCACCGGCACCGGCCAGGGGATCGCCGCCCGGGCCCTGGCAACGGTGATGGTAATAAATCCTTAGTGCGGTGGGGCGGGCGTCCATGCCCGCCATGCGGCGCAGCCGCATTCCCTCCCTCTCAAATTAGCTTGATATACCAACAAATCATAATAAGGATTTAATGTAATGGCTAAACTTAAACCTCAAATCCGCGGCGATGCCGTAAGTTCAGAACTCAAGAAACTGGGAAAGGCGGTGACCTCCATCCCCCACCGTAAAGAGAGCCGTGCCGAGGTTATCGAGAGCGACGACAACGGAAAACCCCCTGCACTCCTGGTGCAATTCAGGCGACAGATACTGTGGGGAACGGCTATATTCGTCCTGTCGGGATTGGTGGTGCTGGCAATTTTGACACTTCTCCGCCGCCGTCAATCACTCGATACAGTTTGACCTTCACCACGCTGGAAGGACCCATAAGGGTCCGCTTCGCCCCCAGTCCGACCGGAGAGCTGCACGCCGGAGGGCTCCGCACCGCGCTGTTCAACTACCTCCTCAAGCGTTCGCTGGGAGGTCAACTCATACTGCGCCTGGAGGACACCGACCTGGAGCGCGAAATCCCCGGCGCCGCAGAGCGTATTATGGACGACCTGACCTGGTCCGGCATCAGCTTCGAGGAAGGGGCATCTGAAGGCGGGCCTTATGCCCCTTACAGCCAGTCTGAAAGAACCGGCCTGTATCAGGAAGCCGTAGCCGAGCTTATAGAGCGCGGCGGGGCCTATCGCTGCTGGTGCACTCCACAGAGGCTGGACGAGATACGCAACAGAGCCCGGCGAGAGGGCGCCCCTCCCCGCTACGATGGTCACTGCCGCAGACTGACCCCTGATGAGCGTGAACAACTGATTAAACAGTCCCGCCCCTCCGTCGTCCGGCTGGCATCCCCTGAAACTGATACTATAGTTATCAAAGACATAATCAAGGAGCGCATATCCTTCCGCTCCCGTCACCTCGACGACCCGATCCTCCAGCGCTCAGACGGCCGCCCCACCGCCATCCTGGCCGGGGCTGTTGACGACCACCTGATGCAGGTTACTTATGTGATCCGCGGCGAGGAGTGGCTGCCATCAACCCCCTATCAGGAACTTATATACCGCTTCCTCAACTGGAAACCACCTCACTGGGCACATCTGCCGCTGCTGCTGAACGAGCAGCGGGGCAAGCTGGCCAAGCGCGACCCTGGCGGAACCATAGCCGAGCTGCGCCGCGACGGCTTCCTTCCTGAGGCCCTCAACCGTTACCTTGTCAGCCTCGGCCGCGGCAATCTCCCCCCGGAGCAGGGATGGGACATCGAATCGCTGACCGATAACTTCACCCTGACCGACTACCGCGCCGGGGATGCGATATACTCCCTCACAGCCCTGCGCTCTGAAAACGCCAGACTGCTGAGGCAACTACCCGAGACCAAATTGGTTGCGCGCAGCCGACCCTTCCTCGCGGAGATATTGCCCGAGACCTCATCCTGGGAAGAGGCGCGTCTGGTCGCGAGCCTGTCGGTGGTGCAGGGCGAGTCGGTTCATCTGCGCGATATGGTCGAGAGGCTGGCCGGACTGCTTCATCCCCCTGAAGCCGCCGCGCATCTCAGAAGGGAATTCCCCACCGCCGACCGGCTTCTGCAGGCCATTATGGAGGAGCTTCACGACCAGCCCGTCACCTGGGAAGCCGACGCCATCAAGACCGCAATCAACAGGACAGGCAAGGCTCTTGGCTTATCGGGACGCAATCTGTTCGCCCCCATAAGACTGGCCATCACCGGAACCGACCATGGCCCCGAACTCCCGCGCATCGCGGAGCTGATCGGACGCAGCGAATTTCTGCGCAGGATCGAAGCCGCCGCAGCCGGATGGAAGGCTGAGGAAAATTTATAGACATCAGGTCAAAGGTCATTAGGTAGGGGCGCGATTCATCGCGCCCGTGATGAACCGATGAAAGCAACCGGATAAATGACCCTGAAATAGTGATAGAAGAATTTTAGAGAGTTCTAACCAAGTAATGATTTTCTTGTTGTAGTCGGGGCTGTCCCCAAGCCCGACAGTCGTGGTTGGGGACAGCCCCGACT
>MWJR01000158.1 GCA_002127415.1 Calditrichaeota bacterium AABM5.125.24 | reverse complement strand
GCACGGTGTCGCCATACTGCACCCAGGCGGCGCCATCCGCCTGGCGGGCTGTCTTGCCAACGATGACCTTCAGTGGACGACCGCCTATATCAATCTCTCGAGATACTATCACTATCTTGCTAACTCCCTTCCAGACGATAAATGGTGAAAGATGAACAATGAACGATTGAGGATTGTTCATTATTCATTGCTTATTGTTTTTCCTCTACCTGCGCAGTCCGAGCTGCTCGATCAACTGCCGATACCGAACTGGATCCCTGCCGGCAAGGTATTTCAGCAACCTGCGCCGACGACCCACCAGCTTGAGTAATCCCCGGCGACTGTGATGGTCCTTGGTATGTTCCTTGAAATGCTCAGTCAGGTAGTTGATACGATTGGTCAAAACGGCAACCTGAACCTCAGTCCGGCCGGTGTCATGGTTGTTCTTACCGAACTTCTCGACCAACTCCCGGTTGTCGATAAGCTTATAGGTCATTAAATCTCCCTGAACTGCTGGCTGTCAGGCAAGGACGAGTTCTTTGAAATATTCGCGTAGCAGCCGATCCCGAAATGCCGGGATCGTGCTGATGGACTTCTAAGTCATTGATTATTCCGAATTCCAGCTTTACAGTCTGTCCGATAATTGCTTTTAGGTTGCTCTGCGGCAAGGCGCACGCCATCGTGCGCCCGTCCAAACAATAACTTGAATGGCGGACGGGGGCGTCCGCCTTGCCAAATCTTGCATTCTCGGACAGACTGTTTAGCGGGAATGATAATATAGTCCTCATGTCGAATATTTCAAAGAACTCGAGGACACCTGACAGCGCATTAGGTTATCTGTTGAGTCTTCCGAATCTGCGACTGCGAAAACGGGCATTATCGCCGAAGCCAAGCTCAGACAGTCTCTTTACAGCTTCACTCCTGTCCTGAGTCATCTGCCTGACCAGCAGTTTCGGCGAGTCAAAGGCCGCCGGAGCCCTCAGCCGGTCAACCAGCCCCACCTTGACCTCACGCCCCTCAATCTCGCCCTTGAACCCGATAATGTGGCTCTCCACCGATGGTTCTGCCTTCGGGAAGGTCGGACGCTCGCCGAAGTGGCTGACGGAGGGCCAGCGGTTTCCATCCACTTCAGTTACAGTGGCATAGACCCCCGGCGGGGGCATCAGTTTAGCTGATTCTTCCACCTTGAGATTCGCAGTCGGGAAGCCGAGCGCGCGGCCGCGTCCATCCCCGGGCACCACCCGGCCGAGGACGTAAAATGGTCGTCCCAGACAGTGCCAGGCGGCCCGGGCGTCACCTTCAAGTAGCTGCCTGCGGATCCGGCTGCTCGACACGAATCCGTTGTCCCTCGTCACCGGTGGAACTATCTCCACCTCGTAGCCCAGCTGCCGGCCCATCTTACGCAGCAGCTCGGCATCTCCCCTGCGTCCCTCCCCAAAGCCGTGGTGCGGCCCTATGAAGATGCAGGACATACCCAATATCCCGACCAGCATCCGTCTGATGAACTCTTCGGGAGCCGTCCTTGCGAACTGCCGGTCGAAGCGGGTTACCACCAGCCGGTCCACTCCGAGGGTCCGGAA
This sequence comes from Calditrichaeota bacterium AABM5.125.24, assembly GCA_002127415.1. Taxonomy (GTDB): domain Bacteria; phylum Electryoneota; class AABM5-125-24; order Hatepunaeales; family Hatepunaeaceae; genus AABM5-125-24. Next base: position 16,286 of record MWJR01000158.1, on the reverse strand, counting down.
CAGGTCGATCCGCTCTTCAAAGGTGGTCAGCAGTGGCGGTGCTGCAGCGTCCGGTCGAACAACCGACTGCGGATGGGGGTCGAAGGTCATAATCGTCACCGAACCGTCGCCACTGCTCCGCATCCTGCGCAGGATGCGCTGATGACCGAGATGCACCCCGTCAAAGGATCCGACCGTTACCAGCGCCGACTGCCTCTTCCTGACCCCCTCAAGGCCTCGAATCACCTCCATCAATCGACACCTCGAACGGCCTGAAGCCGCGAGACGAACACGTCGAGCCTCTCCGCCTGGTCGAGGGTAAACCCTCCGATTCTGGTTCGAACCAGCCGGCCCAGGTGGGCGCCGCAGCCGAGCTCGCGTCCGATGTCGTAAGCCATGGAACGGATATATGTTCCACGCGAACAGACCACCCGCATCTCGAATCCATCCGGTGTCAACCCGGTGAGCTCGCAGAGTTTTATATTCACCTTGCGGGGTTTGCCTTCCAGCCTGATGCCCCGCCGGGCCGCCTTATACAGCTTCATTCCCCCCACCTTAACGGCAGAAAAGGGCGGCGGTATCTGTTCGATCCACCCCACAAACCGGCCCATTACCTCCCCAATTCGTTCCTCCCCGGGATGCTCGAAGGGATTCTGCTCCAGCACCTGTCCGGTGGGGTCATATGTATCGGTCACCACACCCAGCACCACTTGCGCCAGGTATTCCTTCTCCTGCTGCACGAACTCCCCCAGACGCCGGGTGGCCGCTCTCCCGATTCCAACAACCAGAACCCCCTCAGCAAACGGGTCGAGGGTGCCGGCGTGCCCCACGCGTCTGACGCCGGTCGCTCTGCGGATGCGGCTGACCGCATCGAACGAGGTTATCCCGGGCGGTTTATTTATGGAGACGATCAGCCCATCGCGGGGTAAGACAAACCCCTTTGAGATATCTTCGACTCCCCTTTTCATTCCCCCCTGGACACCAGAGGGGAGCTCTTTTGCCCTGTATAAGTTCCGGGCATCCGGCTTCAGGATGTTAGTGGTTGTCTTCAATTGCGTCGGTCGGGCCTGGGACAAGCCCGACTACCTAACTGAAGTAGTCGTGGTTGTCCTCAACCACGACAGTCGGCAGGCGATGAATGACGAATAAATCAAACCATAGATCATCTATCATCAACCATCATCTCCGGTCGGACCATTCGAGCATCCACTCCTCACGCGGCTCACCCATGTCCCCCGCGACATCGATGAACTTGACTCCCGGTTGGAGATCGTGAGCCTCGATCTGTCGTCCGAACTCCTTCAGCAGGCGATCGATCAGTTCGGCTCTGCCACCCTGGAAGCGGAACCCGGCCGCCTTCAGATGACCGCCGCCGCCGAACTGCCGTGCCACCGCGCTGACATCGACCGGGCTGCGCGAGCGGAGCGATACCTTGAAGAGGCTCTTATCTATCTCACACAGGAAAGCCGCCAGCGCCACCCCCTTGATGGAGGAGGCGTATTCCACAAACCCCTCGGTGTCATCGGTGCGGTGACCGTGATCGAGCCTGATGAGGCAGACCAGGCCGCCGTGATGCAGCTCGATGGTCAACAGCGAACGGGCCAGGGCTTGAACCAACTCGAACGGCAGATTGTAATATATGTTCTCGGTCACCCAGCCCGGGTTGACCCCCTTTCCCAGCAGCTCCCCACAGATCGACATCGACCGGGCCGTGGTGTTGGTGAAACGAAAGCGACCGGTATCGGTCAGGATCCCCACGTAGAGTCCATAGGCTATCTGCTGATCGATCTCCAGCCCGAACTCACCGCACAGTTTATACAGTATCTCGGCTGTAGCCGAGGCCCCGGTATCGATAAGGTTGAGGTCTCCGTAATACTGGCCGGTGAGATGGTGGTCGATATTCAGGATCCCGGCTCCGGGCTCGATGCAGGTCTGGGCCTGCCCGATGCGGGGTATGGAACCTGCATCGAGGATAGCCACCCGCCCGAAGAGCTCATCCAGCGGCTGAACGCGAAGATTCCTGATTCGCTCGAAACCGGGCAGGAAGTTGTATTTCTCGGGTATGAGGTCGTCTATGGCCAGGGTGTGTTTCACCTCAAGCTGATCCAGCATACCGCTGAAGGCGGTCAGGCTGCCGATTCCATCACCGTCCGGGAAGAAATGTGTGACCACTAACAGGTCGCCATCCGCCTTCAGGAACTGATATATCTCCTGCGGGCTGTTATTCATCCGACTCCCCACCCTCCAGATCCGAACCCTTCAGTAAACCACTCTCTCTCAAGATACCGTCGATCCGCTCCGCGGAGTCCAGCGTTTCGTCCAGATTGAATCTCAGCTCCGGTATATAGCGCAGGGTGACCCGCCTGGCGAGATGATGACGGACGAGGCCTGTGGATGAGCGCAGCCTCAAGATGGCCTCCCTCCTGTGTCCAGGCTCGCCATATATGCTCACCCAAACCTCTGCATTACGCAGGTCTCTCGACATATTAACGCCGGTCACCGTAATAAGATAGTCACCCAACTCCATCTTCAGAGAGCGGAGGATCTCGGCCAGTTCACGTTTGATCTGTTCTCTGACCCGCTGTAGTCGGTGGGATTTCATACACTCTCCCCGCTGAGCCCTTGGGCGCACCGCCGTTTAGCCCGGACGTTATCCCGTTCCTATCCCGAAGCGTCGGGAGGATCGGGACGCAGCCATCTGGTGCATCGCAAAATCGTAACCCGACAGGGGAGATCCTTCATCAGTCAGCTGACTGATGAAGGATGACGATGCTGCCTGAGAGCGCGCTTAAGGATTTAATATTCAGAGCGTTCGGTCCGGAGTATCTGGGCCCTTCCTCGCCCGGCGATCAGGGCGTCGATCGCCCCGGCTACCTTATCAAAGCCCTTACCGTCGGTTGAAATCATCGCCACAGCCAGTGTTGAGCGCTGCCATAGATCGAGGTGGTCCACCTCGGCCACGGAGATGTTGAGGCGTGAGCTCTTCAACTTGTCTTTCAGACCCTTGAGGACGCTCCTTTTTTCCTTCAGGGAGTGGCATTCAGGAAGGTATAGATGATAGGTAATAAGCGTCAGCCTCACACCGTATCTTCCAGCTTACGCATCAGTTCGACCACTTCGTAGGCTTCGATGGTATCCCCTTCACGAAGGTCGCCCCAGCCTTGCAGCACAATTCCACATTCAAAGCCCGAGGCAACTTCACGAGCATCATCCTTGAATCTCTTCAGGCTGGCCAGTTCACCCGACCAGACCTCGACATCGTCCCTTATCAGGCGCACCCTGCTGTGGCGGTTGATCCTGCCGTCCTGAACGTAACAGCCGGCGATGGTCCCGATGCGGCTGATCTTGAACACCTGACGAACCTCGAGGATGCCGGTGTGGCGCTCTTCGCTCTCAGGCGCCAGCAGCCCCTCAAGTGACTTGCGGATATCGTCCACCACCTCGTGGATGATGCGATACACCCTGATCTCGACCCCTTCGCTGCGGGCCACCTCGCGCGCCTGCGGGTTGGGATGAACGTGGAATCCAATCACAATGGCTCCCGAAGCCGCCGCCAGCAGTATGTCCGACTCGGTTATGCCGCCGACGCTCCGGTGGATAATCTGAACCTGCACCTCTGAGGTTGACAGCTTCATCAAGGCGTCGCACAACACCTCCACCGAGCCGTGAACATCCCCCTTGATTATCAGCGGCAGCTCTTTCATGTCGGTCTCCTTCATCTTTCGGCTGACCTGTTCGAGGGTCAGGGTTCTGATCTGTCTCATAGAGATCTCGCGATACTGTCTCAGTCGGCGCAGGCTTACCTCACGCGCCTCTCTCTCGCTGGGGTAAACAAGGAGCCGGTCGCCGGCCTGCGGAACACCGTTGAAGCCGACCACCCGAACCGGCGTTGAGGGACCTGCATCTTCCCGGCTTTCGCCCAGCTCATTATACATAGCCCGCACCCGGCCGTAATGCTGACCTATCAGGAACGGCTCGCCGATCTTCAAGGTCCCGTTCTGGATAAGAATTGTGGCTATAGCGCCGAGTCCTTTATCCAGTTGAGATTCAACCACCACCCCCCGGGCATTAGCCGTCGGATCAGCCTTCAGATCGAGCAGTTCTGCCGCGACCAGAATCTCCGCCAGCAGATTGTCCATCCCGGTGCCGAACTTAGCTGAGATCTCTGCTGCCTGGTATTTGCCGCCCCACTTCTCGACCAGAATATTGTTATCTGCCAGATACTTATAGATGGCCTCAGGATCGGCCTCCGGCTTATCTATTTTATTAACGGCGATGATAATGGGAACACCTGCGGCGCGGGCGTGGTCAATGGCTTCAAGGGTCTGAGGCATCACCCGGTCGTCCGCAGCTACGACCAGGACGACAATATCGGTGATCTGAGCCCCACGAGCCCGCATAGCGGTAAAGGCTTCGTGTCCGGGGGTGTCGAGGAAGGTTACCCAATCGCCCTTATAGTTGACTTCATAGGCGCCGATATGCTGGGTGATACCGCCCACCTCCGCCTCCGCCACACGCGTGCTGCGCAGGTGGTCGAGCAGGGTGGTCTTGCCGTGGTCAACGTGACCCATAACCGTAACCACCGGGGAACGCTTCTGCAGGTTCTCAGACGGGGAGACCGTTTCGATCGTCTCCAGGTCCTCCTCCAGGACAAACTCCACATCGACGTCAAACTCAGCCGCCAACAGCTCGATTGTGTCGTGGTCAAGCCGCTGATTGATGGATATAATCATCCCCATCTCGAGGCCGCGCCTGATAATATCCTGAACCGGCGCCTCTATCAATGCAGCCAGCTCCTGGGTGGTCAGGAATTCGGTTACCTTGAGCGCAGGATGAAGATCTCCGTTATCTGCGGTCTGAGTCCGGACATGGCGTCGGCGGGTGTGGCTGTGGCTGCTCATCATAGCACTGACAGTTTTCTTAATGGTCGCAGCGACCTCAACCTCATCCACTTTCCGCCGCTTCTTAGCCCGTCCGGATTTCACGGCACCAGGCGCCACAGCAGCCGCCTTACTCTTTCTCCTCCTCCTTCGTTTCCTCGATGAACGTCCGACTGTGACCACTTCGAGTTTCCTGAAAGCGGCCTTCTGCTTGGCCTGCCTCTCCTTATCCTTGATCAGCCTGGATTCCACCTCAGTCTCGAGGGCGTCCTCAGGGGTTTCAGCTTTGGGTTTAACCCTTTTGCGCTTGAGCTTCTTCCTGGGTGGGCTCTTCTCCTCCTTCTCCGTCGGAGAGGCAGGTTCGATAACCTGAAGGGTTCTCGGTTCAGGAAGCTCGATCTTCCGCTTGCCTGGTGCCTTCGGTGCAGCGACCTCCGCAACAGCGGCCCCGGCTCCTTCAACCACAGCAGGAGGTTCTCCTGCTGCAACCTCCTCGATTGCAGTAGGGGCGAAGTTAAACTTCGCCCCTACCGGGGCGAGCCTCCCGGCAGGGGTCTTCGGACGCTTGTCTGCCTTGAGAGGCTTGCGACGTGCAGCCTTTTCAGAAGGGTGTTCAGACTCAACCGCTGGTGTGGCGGACTTCGGTGCTGCCTCGGTGATCGACTCGGGCTCAACACCGGCAGCCGGCTCAACTACCACCTCTCTATATATCGGGAGTTCGATCTTCTTTTGCTGGGTAGACGGCGTAGTCCCTTTAGCCGCTATGATCTTCTCCAACTCCGCTTCCCGGAGCCGGGCGGTGTCACGCTTCTTGTCATCCTGACGTGCAGCGATCTGGTCGGCCTGGTATCTCTGGAAACGGCTCTGGTCAAACCTGCGCAGAAGTTCAACATACATCTCCTCGTTCACAGGCTGCATCTGCTTCCGGCTGACATCGTAGCCTCGTGCCTCCAGAAACTCAATGATAGTGGGCGTCACTACCTTGAGCTCTTGGGCAACCTGGAACACGCGCCGCCTTTTACTTCCTTCTACGCTTAAATCCATCTTCAGACCTTGCTCCTGCCAGTGCGCCGGCCGTGGCGGACAGCCCGGTGGATGCAGAACGCCGGCGGCTGGACTAACGGGTGTCGCCTCTCCCCCTGTCCTATCACTCGCTCTCCTCAAAGTAGCCGCTTAACACCTCGATAACCCTTTCAATAGTCTTTGGACCAACCCCCTGAATCGCCAGCAGCGCCTCTCTATCGGCATTAAGCACATCTTCGGCCGTTTTAAGGCCTGAGTCCTTCAGGAGACTGCGTTGACGAGCGGTGAGCTCTACAACCTCATCCAGGTCGAGCTCCTCCTGGTAATATTCGCTGGACTTGATCGGTTCTATTTCATAGCCGGTGAGCTTAGAAGCCAGGCGGATGTTCTGTCCCTTGCGTCCGATGGCCAGCGGCATCTGATCGTCCTGGATTACCACCAGAACCTTATTACCGCCTTCAAGAAAGATCAACTCAAGCAGGATGACCGGTGCCAGCGAGCGCCTGACTATCAGCTCACGATCCCTTGTCCAGTGGATGATGTCGATCTTCTCGCGGTTCAGCTCCTTGACGATGGCCTGGATCCGAACACCCTTCATCCCCACACAGGCGCCGACCGGATCGATCCGCTTGTCGTTGGATTCTACCGCAATCTTGGTCCGGTCGCCGGCCTCGCGGGCGATGGCTTTTATCTCCACGATGCTGTCGTAGATCTCCGGCACTTCAAGCTCGAACAGCCGCTTCACAAAGCTGACATCCCTGCGCGAGACGATAATCTCAGGATCACGGCTGGTCTTACTGACGGTCAGGACAATGGACTTAATGGAATCACCGCGGCGGTAGCGCTCATTATAGACCTGCTCCGACCGCGGCATAATGACCTCGGTCTTGTCGATATTCAACCGGATATCAACCGGAGAGATCTGGTGGATATCTCCGATAACAATCTCACCGATCCTCGCGCTGAATTCCTCGAACAGGTTATCCTTCTCAATCTCACGGATGCGCTGAATCAGGTGCTGCTTGGCGGCGGTTATGATGCGACGGCCGAACTCCTTGTTGTAGTCGATCATCACCACGGTGTCCTCCCCCACCTCCGAGTAGGGGTCATAGGCCTTCGCCTCACTGAGACTGATCTCCGCGGCGGGATCGGACAGGTCGCCGTCCTCCACCACGGTCTTGATGCACTGTATCTCGATGTCGCCCTTATCGATGTTGAAGATAACGTTGAAGTTATCGGAGCGACCGTATTTCCGCTTGATCATCGACATAAAGACATACTCGATGATGTCCTGAAATGTCTCCCGGTCGATCCCTTTCTCACGCAGCAGCTGAGATACCGCGTCAGCGACCTCGTGCTTCATCCCTTGTTCCGCTTTAATCCCTTTAGATGTCGCCGACTGAAGTCGGCGCTCCCCTTACCGAACTGTTCAATTATTACTCTGGCACCAGTTAGCTGCACCACCGTCCGTTCAACTATCCCCTCCGGCAGCTCCAAACGGACCTTTCCCTCATCAGACACACCGATCAGACGACCCTCGAAGGATTCTTCATCACCACCTCGTCGGATGACTCTCCCTACATTCTTGCGAAATTGCCAGATCTCGCGAAGGGGCCAGTCGATCCCCGGAGAAGAGACCATCAGCCTGTAGTCCTGTGGCGCCCACTCCTGCATATCGAGCAGGTCCTGAGCCTGACGGCTGATGTCGGCACAGGCACCAACGGTGATGTTCCCGTCATCCCAGTCAACGAACAGCTGGATCAGAGGCCTGCCGGAGCGACCTGAAACCTTAACACCGCACAGCTTAACACGCTCACTGTCCAGGAGTGGCTTGAACAGCCGCTCGAGCCCGTCAACCGAAAGGGTCATAAACGTTACCATATACGAGAAAGAGTGGGTATGCGGCCCACTCAATTGCGCTAATATACATACCAAACAACTGTTTCGCAAGTAATATCAAGGCATAAACTCGATTTCCTCCAGATCCTTACGAGCCTTGTCAACAGAGCGCGACCTGGGATACTCGGTCATCACCCGCCTGAAGATCCTCCCCGCCTGTTCATATCGCCTCGCCTTTTTCAGGCAGTGACCGGCCTCCACCAGACTTACCGGTGCGTTGAAGTGATCCGGGTAATGCTCAGCCGCTTCTCGATAGAACCGTGCCGCCTCCACGTATTCGCCGCGACCGTAATGAATAGACCCCAGTGCGTAGTATGCACCGAAGGCGAAGTATGACTGGGCGGCATAATCGTCTATCACCTCCTGGAAAGCCCTCGCAGCTTCATCCAGCTCGCCCCGCTGTTCATATACACGCCCTTTCAACATCAGGGCCAGGGCTGCCGCGCGTGTGCCGGTATAGTCCTCCAGGATCATATCGGAGCGGGTTATGGCCTCATCGAGCTCGCTGCGCATATAGGCGTCGCGGGCCAGCAGCCCCTCAAAGGCGGCCTGCTTCTGGGCGTTGGCCTTCGACCATAAGGTCGTAATGACAACCCCCCCGATGACCACCACGGCAGCGAGCCCATAGATTAACTGACGCTGGTATCTCGAGATGAAGCCCTGCACCTTCGCGGTGTAGATGAGGAGCTTATCCTCCTTCAACTTGGCCTTTACCAGCCGCTTCCTCGGTTTAAGCATTGAAGGTCTATACCCCGGGTTGAGATTATGAACGATGGTCGGGCTTGAGACAAGCCCGACTACATTTGGTATTGAAGTTAAAGTATGTAGTCGTGGTTGTCCACAACCACGACAGATAGACGCAGAAATCTAATAACTATTACACATATTCGCAACATCTGACCACAAAACAGCTTATATCGAACTCATAATAACTTGCTTTGAGGTTGGGACAACTCCGACTACATCTTCCGACTATAATCGTTCGATCACCGAATTCAGCATTTCATCCAGCATCTCAGCCCCTGCCACGACCCTCGTCTCGACCTCGAGATAGTAAACCGGCAGGAAGCGCAGTATTGACGGGAGCTTTACTGCATCCTTGGCGGTGGTGACCAGCCAATCAGCCTGGCTGCGGACAAACACACCGGCGACCCGGTCCAGGTGCGATTTCGAGTAGCGGCAATGATCAGGCAGGGGGATGCGTGCAGTTAGCTCGGCACCAAGTCCCCTGACCGTATCGAAGAACGAATCCGGCGAGGCAATTCCAGCAAAGGCGGCTACTTTCCTGCCGGATACCTGCTCAGGAGCGAGCAACTCAGCAACCCCGACCCGCCGCCAGTATTTCGGGGTCAGACGAGATACAGCCACCGGCTTGCCTATCAAATCCTGCAGACGACTCGCCCGGCTCTTCAGCTCTTCATCATCGCCGACCGCCTTGGAAAGCACCACGACGTCAGCGCGTTTCAGTGCTCGCGCCGGCTCGCGCAGGAAACCGGCCGGCAGAACCCGCCTGCTGCCAAGCGGATTCTCAGCCTCCAGCAGAACGATGTCCAAGTCACGCCTGAGCCGGCGGTGCTGGAAGCCGTCGTCAAGCAGAAGCAGCCTGGCGCGGTGCTCCTTCACTGCCAGTCCGGCACCACGCACCCGGTCCCTATCCACCACCACAACCACACCCGGCGAGGCCTCGGCGATGAGTGCGGGTTCATCCCCGGCGTCCTTGACCGACGCCACCACCTTGCGGCCGTCTGAGACCACCAATGTGCCCTGAGCCCTGCCACTGTAACCTCGGCTGATAACACCTAACCTGACCTTGCGCGCTGGAGTCAGCCGACGGATTCGATCGACAAGATGCATCACGAAGGGGGTCTTGCCGGTGCCTCCGACTGAGAGATTGCCGACGCTGATCACCGGCGCACCGGCGTCATAAGTGGGGAGAACTCCGAGGTCGTAAAGACGGTTGCGGGTCTGAATCACCCCCTGATATGGTATGCTGAGCGGCCAGAGAATAGGGATCGGTTTCAAGCAGATTCCTGAAAATGGTCAATGGGTAATAGGCAATTGGAATGTCATTCTGAATCCGGCAGATGCCGGATTCAGAATCTCACTGTTGGACTCTATCGATCCTTCACTTCGCTCAGATAGCGGGAACTTTTCTCCTCATAGAAGAGTGATAAAATGGAGAGTTTTAACCTACCGGAATATAATCCACACACCGGACTTAAACAAACGGCTTCAGTTAAGGACCAGAGAACGCCCACTCGGTGAAGTGGCCCATCCCGGACCGGTCCACAGCCACCGCCACAATCCCGGACGCTGCGGGGAGAAGACACTGCAGGTTCCGGCTCAGTTTCATATGTGATTGGTGAAGACTGTCCTGCGGCCTGGTTGCTCCTCGCCCGAGCCAACTGTCGGCAAGCTAAACCCCGAAGTCATCGAAGTCAAGTCGATGAGAATAGTGGTCAGAGTAAATATCCAAGACCGAACCAGCATTGCACATACGATAAATTATTCTCACATTACCGGCAAAGTATCCCGGTTTCTCCGAAACCGAGGAGATCATCCCGGATACGGGGTGTCCGGGCTGCAAACTTACACGTGGCGTCTTACGGTAGGCCCGACACTCTTGTCGGGCAAATGCGCGGCAAGAGTGCCGCACCTACCAGGTCGGGACGGAATGACACCACAAGCAGGAAATATATGATCAGGGACACTGCAAGCAGAATCATAGAAGCGCTTGCCGATGCCGCTGTCCATCGTCGGGCGGTTGACGTCAGGCTTGGGCTGAGGTATGTCGGTGTTCAACTGGACGATGAAAGTTGCGGCGTGGCTTACAGATTCACTGAAAGCGAGCGCTGCAACGAAATATCTTTCCCGGGAGACGACCTGATTGCCGGCAGGGAAGCCGGCGAGCTCCTGTCCTGGCTTCATTCGGAAAATCTGCTGATGCGGTCTGTCGGTCTGGCAGCGGCCAATGCACTGACAGGTTCACCTGAGGGGGAAGTGATGCGAGGCGATATACGTTCGATTATCGAATTCGGGGCTGATGAACAGGTGGCGATGGTCGGGTATTTCGAGCCATTGGTGGAGGAGATCCGCAAACAGTGCGCTCTGGACATATATGAGATTGACACCTCTCTCGCACGTGGGCTGAAGGAATCATCCGCCGCACCGGAAGGGCTCGGAAGGTGTGATGTAGCGCTGCTTACCAGCACCGCGATAGTTAACGGCACCATCGACCGACTGATCCAGGCGGCCAAGGGCTGCCGTGAGGTTGTGATCCTCGGGCCCTCAACCCCGCTCATACCTGAAGCGTTCGCGGGAACCTCGGTGACATTATTGTCCGGGGTGGTTGTGGTCTCAGGTGAAATCCTTAAGTGTATCAGTGAAGGCGGCGGGATGCAGCGTTTTAAGCCATACGTGCGTAAGGTGAATTGCAGATTAAAAACGTAGCTGCCGATCAGGCAACTGCCTGACCCCAGCAGAAATCCCATCCCGAAGCCTCGGGATGGGATTTCTGCTGGGATGACCGTAATAAATGAAGGGCTCGGTTTAGCCAGAATTAGTAGTGTCTTGTCAACCACATAACGTCTTATAATATGACAATAGTTGGACAACTGGCTGGATCCCCCCTAACCCCCCTTATTAAGGGGGGAACAGAAGGGGGGATACCAATCATTGTAGTCCTACGCCTGACTGCGTATAAGCCATCATATTATACTTGACAGAACATTAGTTTTTCAACGGTCTCATAATAGAGATACTGACGGAGGGCGCATTCGATATTGGTCTTATTGACTTTAAGGTGATGATTATATAATATGAAAGGTTAGAACAAGATGGTAATATAACGGAGGTTAACCTATGAAGGACGCCCATCCTGAGAAGATCAGGAATATCGCCCTGGTAGCGCATCAGGGGGTCGGCAAGACCACCCTGACCGAATCGCTGCTGCACCGAATGGGGGTCATAACCCGGATGGGGTCGATAGAGGACGGGAACACTGCCAGCGACTATCACGCTGAAGAGATCGACCGGCAGATGTCGATTTCGACCACACTGCTGGTGGGGAATCACAAGGGCTATAAGCTCAATATGCTCGACACACCCGGCTTCACCGACTTCATCGGCGAGATGAAGAGCGCGGTTCGGGTGGCCGATGCGGTCGGAGTGGTGATCCACGCTGTAGCCGGTCTGGAGGTCGGGACCGAACTGGTCTGGGGGTTCGCCGAGGAACTGAGTGTGCCTCGCTTCTTCTACATCAACCAGCTCGACCGCGAGCACGTGGAGTGGGATCAGGTCATCGATGTCCTGACCGAGGCTTATGGCCCGGTTGTTCCATTGCAGTTTCCGGTCGAGCCCGGGGACGGTTTCAACCGGATAATCGACCTGTTGACGATGAAGCTGGTGACCTGGAACCCCGACGGCGGCGAGAAGTCCCGCGTGGACATACCAAGTGAATTGAAGGACAGGGCTGAAGCGCTGAGACAGAAGCTGATTGAATCTGCCGCCGAAACCGACGATGCACTGATGGAACGGTTCTTTGAGAATGATGGTCTGACCCAGGATGAGATGCTGGAGGGGCTGCGGAACGGCTTCCGAACCGGAACACTGTTCCCGGTGCTCTGTGGCGCGGCCAGCCGAGAGGCAGGCACGTCCCTGCTGCTCGACTTCCTGGTCAACATCGCGCCATCTCCTGCCGATATGCCTGCAACTACCGCCGAGAAGGAAGGAGGCGAGGGTCGGGTCGATTTGACCGGTGATCCGAAGGGCTCCACCGCGTCGCTCATCTTCAAGACTATATCGGATAAGGCAGTCGGCGATCTGGTCTTCTTCCGGGTGTATTCGGGGACCCTCTCAACCGGTGACGATCTGCGCAACACCTCACGAGCTCACCCCGAGAAGATCGGGCAGATATTCACCGTCAGCGGCAAGACCCGCAAGGCGGTGGATACGGTCCCGGCCGGTGATATGGGAGCCCTGGTCAAGCTCAAGGATACCCATACCGGTGATACCCTGTCGGCGCCCAGAGACGCTGTCATGATGGAGGGTATCGGTTTCCCGGAACCGGTCATTCGTGTAGCCATCGTTCCGCGCAAGAAGGGGGATGAGGAGAAGATCTCCAACGCCCTGCACATCCTGGTTGAGGAGGATCCCTCCTACCGATTCCAATATGACGCCGAGCTCCAGCAGCTTATCGTGTCTGGTCAGGGGGAGCTGCACCTGACCATCCTGATGGACCGGTTGAAGGAGCGGTTCGGTGTGGATGTCGATCAGGTCGAGCCGCGCATCCCCTACCGCGAGGCCATCCACGGCGCGGCTGAGGGTCAGGGGAAATACAAGAAACAGACCGGTGGTCGCGGACAATACGGCGACTGCTGGCTCAGGCTGGAGCCAATGCCACGCGGTGACGACTTTGAATTCGTCAACGCCATCGTGGGTGGTGTCATACCGAGCAAGTTCATTCCCGCGGTCGAAAAGGGGATCCGCGGTGCGACTCAGGAGGGGGTCATTGCCGGTTACAAGGTGGTCGATGTGAAGGTCACCTGCTTCGATGGCGGCTATCACACCGTGGATTCTTCCGAGAACGCCTTCAAGGTCGCCGCCTCAATCGGATTCAAGAAGGTGTTCAAGGGGGCCAAGCCGGTCATACTCGAGCCGATTTATGATATGGAGGTGCGCGTTCCTGAGGAGTTTATGGGCGATGTGATGGGGGACATCTCCTCCCGGCGGGGTAAGATTATGGGGATGGACCGTGAGGGACGCTTTCAGGTCATACGGGCCAAGGCACCGCTGGCCGAGTTGTATAAGTATTCCAGCGCCCTGCGCTCGATGACTGGTGGACGTGGGCTTCACAAGCGGAGCTTCTCCCACTACGAGGAGGTTCCCACTGACATTCAGGCCAGGCTGGTCGCTGTCTATGAGGAGAAACGTGCCGAAGGGAGCGGATGATTATAAAGGATGAAGGCGGAAGGATGAAGGATGAATTAAGATGGGTTCAGGTCATTGATCATTAAAGACAAACCTGACCGCCTCTGGGCGCCCTGGCGGTTAGAGTATATTGAATCAGCAATGCGGGGGCCCGGAGGCTGTTTCTTATGCGAGGCGGCGGGATCATCGGACGACCGCAAGAAGCTAATCATCTACCGGGGTGAGCTGGCCTTCGCAGTGATGAACCTCTACCCCTACAATAACGGTCACCTGTTGGTCGCTCCGTATCGGCACGTTGGAGGGCTGGACAAGCTGACTCCTGAGGAGCTGTCGGCGTTGGGAGAGCTGACTCGAACAGCTGTGCGCTGGATTGACAGCTCCTTGGAGCCGGACGGCTACAACATCGGCCTGAATCTGGGGCGCGTGGCCGGAGCGGGGCTGCCGGAACACATCCACATCCACATAGTGCCGCGCTGGAGTGGAGATGCCAATTTTATGCCGGTTCTGTGCGGGACGAAGGTGATCTCTGAGGCGCTGGCTTCAACCTATGACAAGCTGAAGCGGGCCATTGATGATAAGGCAGACAAGAATATTCGCCCCACCGGATCTAACTGATTTAACGTGGGACGTGGGCATTCATGACCACGGAAAAGTAGATTTTCATGAGACCTCTTGACAGAATTGAGATCTTCCGGGGGGACATCACCTCAGAGCGGGTCGATGCGATAGTGAACGCGGCCAACACCGACCTGCTGCTCGGCAGCGGGGTAGCCGGTGCCATCCGGGTCAAGGGCGGCCCCTCTATTCAGGACGAGTGCGACGCTCACGGGCCGGTCGAGCTGGGAGGCGCTGCGCTGACCGGTGGGGGAAACCTGCCGGCTGCTAATGTAATACACGCTGCGGCGATGCACCTCGGTGGACTCCCGACGGAAGAATCAATCCGACAGGCAGTTCAGAATAGTCTGGCGATCGCCGACCGTGAACGGTTCGATGCCATAAGCTTCCCGGCCATCGGCACCGGCGTCGGTGGCTTTCCGATGGAGGAGGCGGCCCGGATTATTCTGGAAGTGACAGTTGACTTCCTGCGCGACCATGACCATCCGAAGAGGGTTCGGTTCGTGCTGTTAGATGAAGTTGCCGTGGCGCTGTTCAGATCCAGAGTTGAGGGATTAAAACAGCGGGTCAGGTAGGGCTTCGTGGAGGGACATAACCCGTTTCCGCAGCGGTTTACAGTAGTTTGGAGGTGATTTTGATGCTTGGAATAATACACAAAACATCGGTGAAAGCCGGGATGGCGCCCGGTGCGCTGGTATTAGTGGGAACGCCCAAGGCCGAGCAGACGAAAATCTACATCCTCGATTACGAGGAGGAGCGTTGGGAGGAGAGGGAGGTTCAGACCGTCGATGAATGCACCCCATACAAAGATACACCCACTATCACCTGGATAGACGTCAACGGTTTGAATCAGGTTGATCTCATAGATTCGATCGGCAAAGCGTTCGACCTGCACTCCCTAACTGTCGAAGACATCCTCAACACCGACATCCGACCCAAGGTGGAGATCTTCGATGGATATATTTACGTCTCACTTAAATTGCTGTATTTTAAGGAAGATACATATACACTGGAATACGATCAGGTCGGTGTGGTATTGAAGGATAACGTAGTAATCACCTTTCAAGAATGGGCGGGAGCGGTGTTTGCTCCCATCAGGAAACGGATAATAGAGACCCGCTGGAGGGCCCGCAGGCTTGGCGCCGACTATCTGACCTATGCAGTGATTGATACCATCGTGGACAGCTATTTCGGGGTTTTGGAGGCGATTGGGGAGCGGATTGAGGGTCTGGAGGAGGATATCATCAACTCGCCGGATCGTGAGACGATGCACAACATCCACCGGTTGAAGCAGATCGTCCCCATCGTTCGCAAGGTGGTCTGGCCACTGCGGGATATGGTTGCCACCTTGATGCGGGATGACACGCCCCGTTTTCTGGATGCGACCAAGATTTATCTGCGCGACGTTTACGACCATGTATATCAGGTGATTGATTCGGTTGAAAGCTCGAGGGAGATGCTCGGCGGGATGCTGGAAACATATCACTCGATACTTAGCAACCGCGTCAATGACGTTATGAAGGTCCTGACGATTATCGCCACCATCTTCATCCCGTTGACCTTCATAGCCGGGATTTACGGGATGAATTTCAAGTATATACCTGAGTTGGATTGGCATTGGGGCTACTTTGGAGCACTCGGGATTATGGCTTTGGTCGCTCTGGTTATGATAATATTCTTCAAGCGGAAGGGATGGTTGTAATGGATGTTTATATGTTATCAGGTTAGCTGAAGGTGATTTCCTTGAGTCCAAAACCGTTAATCACGCCTATTTATACAGAGCGTCATAAATAATTGCGCATAATCTCTATCGTCGTTCCGGCGAGAGCTGGAACCCGGAAAAGGCGTAACATTTTGTCCATATAGGACCTGGATTCCGGCTTTCCAGTCTGTCCGAGAATTGCTTTTGGGTTGCTCTGCGGCAAGGCGCACGCCCCCAGCTTTCGCTGGGGCAGGCTCTCG
>MWJR01000201.1 GCA_002127415.1 Calditrichaeota bacterium AABM5.125.24 | reverse complement strand
GTATATACCCCCTGGCCCATATACCCGTGGTGTTATCAACCGCCATGCGGGTCGATGGCGATGAGTACGACACCGCCACCCGGCACCTTCCCGACCCGGTCAGTCGCTCGATGAGCGGCCGGGCTCCCTCGAATTCACCGTATGAGGCCACGTGGAACAGCACGGCCGGTCGCTCGTCCACAGCCCCGATCTCCCACCCCTCCATCCCATCGCGCCTGCCTCGCAGCGCCGTCCTCAGCTTCCGGTGGAAGGGTGCCACCCCACGGGCTGCCAGCACCGCTATCGGCAGGAATGCGTCGTAAGCCTTGAGCCAGAAGCCGCCGGGCGCTGAGGCTGAACGAAAGCGCCGGGGTGCTTCGTCGGGAGCGGTGGATACCTTCATCCGGTCGACGCTGCCTGAACCGGTGCCACGCCCGCTCCGGTCAACCGTGCCAGAGCGCTGAAGACCCGCCGGGCATCGATGTCGAGCATACAGCGGAAGTGACGGCGAGGGCAGCGCTCGGGACCGTGTGGGTGACAGGGGCGGCAGGTCAGCCCCTCAACCTGAACAATCTCGCTCGGACAACGCAGCGGCGCAAAGCCGAAGTCGGGCACCGTCGGCCCAAAGATAGCCACCACCGGTGTTCCGACCGCCGCTGCGATATGCATCGGGCCACTGTCGCTCGAAACCAGCGCACAACCCATCGAGATCAACGCCACAAGTTCACCGAGGTCGGCCAGTCCGGCGGTCACCAGAACCGGATGACTCACAAGCTCTGTTATCTGATCGGCGAGTGGGAGGTCGTCCTCCCCGCCGACGATGACCTGAGACCTGAACCCCGCATCGTAGGCCACCAGGAGCAGTTCGACCCATCTATCAGCCGGCCAGATTTTAGTCTTATGTCGAGCCCCCGGTGCGACTATCAGCGGCAGCGTATCGGGAGGTATTCCGGCCTGGCGGTGGTAATCCTCCAGCAGCGCCCCGGCTGATCTGCGCCACTTCCCGGTTGGGATAAGTTCCAGCCCTCGACCGTCATCCCTGACCTGGAGGCGGGCCGCCGCTCTGATGTAGCCGATTGCCACCGCCGGGGGGGTTGGGAGCCGGTCTCTGAGCCGGGGGAGGTGTATCCTCAGCCAGCGGTTGAACCGGGGACGGCGGTAACGATACAGCCTGGCCGGGCCGATAGCGGCGGCGATCAGGCGGCTGGTCAGATTGTTCTGGAGGTCGATGATGATGTCGTACCCGGCCTCCGCCAGCGAACCGCGAGCCGCCCGTCTGGCCCGGGAGCCGACCGGATAAGCCAGCCGTCCTGCGAGTTGCGGTATACCTTCGAGCAACTGAAGATAGCGTTCCCCGGTAAGCATATCGATGGCCGCCTCCGGGAACCGTGCACGCAGATTCCTGATAAGAGGGGTCGCCAGGATAACGTCACCCAGCGATCTGAGGCGGATTACCAGCAGGCGCAGCGGCCGGGTCGGGCGCTCATTCACGGCATATACACGTTGACCCGGGACGACATCACGGGGTCACT
Source organism: Calditrichaeota bacterium AABM5.125.24 (assembly GCA_002127415.1). Lineage (GTDB taxonomy): Bacteria > Electryoneota > AABM5-125-24 > Hatepunaeales > Hatepunaeaceae > AABM5-125-24. Next base: position 5,706 of record MWJR01000201.1, on the reverse strand, counting down.
CTCGGCCCTGTAGCCGGACCCGTCTTCCGTGATAAAGAACACGGCGATGGTGTCACATTCGGCGATCCATTCGAACGCCTCCAGCCTCCCCATAACAGACATAGCTTCTGCGAACGTTGCCGCGGTCGCTGTGCCGGTGGACCAGGCGGCAATACCGATTATTTCTTCAGGAGGACAGCCTGTCTTCGGGTCGAGGAGGTCGAGGTCAGCTTGAGGTTCACCCCCAGCCCCGACCCGGTGAAGGCCGATACGACACAGTCCACCTTCAAGCAGGTCGATGCGATACTGAATGTCGCCTTTGCCGGGGTCTTGGACTATGATGTGCCACTCTTCCGTCGGTTCAGGCTGCCCCCAGGTTCGGTGGATCCCATCGGCGGTGATCATCCCTGCCTCCACGCCGCCGTCTATCATTGCCTGAGCCGCCTCGTCGAGGGCTCGCCCTACTGCCAGCCGCCGCAGGTAGAGCCTCCCCTCACCCTGGAGACCGATACTGTTGTCATCGAGCAGGAGGATCCGGGTCTGCCGGGCCTTCTCCACCGCTCCAGCCAGGCTGCTCGAATCGGGCGGTGAAGGCTCGCCTTCGTCAAATCCCCAGAGTCCGCGCACCTCCCCTGACCTCGCATCCCAGGCGTCGTCCGTGACCCGGTGCAGCCCCACCGCCAGCTCTATCAGTTCGTAGGTTGGAGGTGAGACCTCCATCGGACCGCGCTCCCTGTTCAGTCGTTCGATCTCGCCTTCCTCGCTCAGAAATAGTTTCAGCCGCTTCTGCAGGGCTTTGGCTGTGATGTTCATCAGCTTTGAGCATTCACGCCGACCCATCTGACCGGGGACGGCCTCGAGCTCAACCGTGAGCCCAGCTGCCGTGAGGGTCTTCTGCAGCGGCTGCCGCTCGGCGCAACCGACCAGCAGGATAAGGGAGATCAGGGCCAGAACGATACAGGATCGCATCTTCAGCTTCTCCTTTTGACGGCGAACTCCGCCAGGTCAACCAGCAGCTCCCTGGTGGGGGATGCCGGCAGACCGTCCAGCGCTGCCACCGCCCGGGCGGTCTGCGATTCCATCAGCCCGGCGGCGTAGGCATCGCCGCCGCTGCGGCGCACGAAGTCGGCAATCAGTTTGACCTCGCCGCGCCTGATACCACGACGGATGCGGGCCCTGATCCGCCGTGCCTCCCGCGGCGGGGCATGCGACAGCGCTGCCAGGAGAGGCAGTGTCAGCTTGCGCTCCTTGAGGTCCCCCCCCACCGGTTTTCCGAGCCCTCGTCCATCGCCGAACAGGTCGAGCAGATCGTCTCGGATCTGGAAGGCGGTGCCGAGATGTTCACCGAACCGCCCCAGCGGTTCAAGCATCTCATCAGGCACACCGCCGGTAAGCCCACCCATCCGGCAGCAGGCGTTGAACAGCGCCGCGGTCTTGTCGCCCACCATAGAGAGATACTCTTCCTCATTCATATCGAGCCGCCGGGAGCGCGCCGCCTGAACCAGCTCCCCCCGCGCCAGCCTGCGGGCCGTCTCGGAGAGGATGTCGAGCCATCTCAGGTCCCGGGCCGCTAAGGTCTCGCTCAGCACGCCGGCCAGCATATAATCGCCGAACAGCACCGCCACCTTGTTGCGGAACCTGGAGGGCAGCGAGGGCATCCCACGGCGCTGGGCGGCCTCGTCAACCACGTCGTCGTGAATCAGGGTCGCCTCGTGCAGCAGCTCCACGATCACTGCCGCCTTGATGGTGGCTTCGCAGGGGCCGTCGTTCCCCAGGCGGGCACAGAGCAGCGTCAGGGTCGGCCGGATCCCCTTGCCGTGGCTGCGAACCAGATACGAGACCACCCGGTCTATGACCTTCAGGCCGCTCAGGAGGGTCTCACGGTAACGCTGGCGAAACAGGCCGAGCTCCTGCCGGATGGGCTCCTGGAAGCGTGCCAGAACGCCCGATTCGCGTCTCTTCTGGATGGTCAGGAGTGCCGTTTCAGCTGCTCCTCGTCGTGATATATCAAATAGAAGCGGCGCTTGCCGACCTTTAGGACGAACGGCGTCTGATTCTGAACTGTTCTTGGAAACTTTAGCTTCCCCTCCCGAATCTCCCTCCGAGCCTGATTCACTCCACTTAAATGCGGATCAACGTCTTCGGACTTTGAAGTATAAAGGTCTTCAATACTGATGCGCTTTTTGTCGATAGATACCGCGCCTTCAGCAATCAACCTTTTCGCCTCTCCTTTGGAACGAGTCGCACCGATCTCATGTATTATCGCAGGAAGCCAGACGTGTTCACTTTTAATTTTCGCTACATTACCTTTCGCAATCAGCTCTTCAACGGTCGGCCACTCATGCTGGCGAAACCGCGCCAGGAACTCTTCACCCGCTTCTCCCGCTGCCTTCTCATCGTGATAGCGCGCCACAATCATCCGCGCCAGTTCGTGCTTAAGCTTGTAAGGATCTCCGCCAGTAAGCTTGGCTTCCACCTCGGCTGAGCTCAATCCTGATGTCAAGCGGTAGTATTCCTCGATCAGGTCGTCCGAGATTGACATTACTCTGCCATACATCTCCTCCGGCGGGTCTGTGATGTCGATGACGTTTCCGAGTGACTTGGACATCTTCTTGTTGCCGTCGGTTCCGCGCAGCAGCGGCATCAGGAGCAGCACCTGCGGCTCCAGTCCGTAGGCGCGCTGGATCTGCCGGGTCATCACCAGGTTGAACTTCTGATCCGTCCCGCCTAACTCTACATCAGCTTCCAGAGCCACCGAATCGTAGGCCTGGATGAGCGGGTAGAGGAATTCGAGGATGGATATGTCATCATCGGCTTGGAGCCGCTTCCGAAAGTCTGCTCGTTCCAGAATCCGCGCGACCGTCCGCCGACTGACAAGGTCTAAAAACTCATAGATGTCCCGCTCGCCGTGCCACTCGCTGTTATAGCGGATCTCTATTTTGTCGGGATCGAGGACGCGTGAGACCTGGTCGCGGTAGGTCTGTGCGTTGGCCTCGACCTCCTCGCGGGTGAGCCGGGGTCGGGTCTTCGACCGCCCGGACGGATCGCCGACCATTCCGGTGAAGTCACCGATGAGAAAGATGACGGTGTGGCCGAGCTCCTGGAACGCCCGTAGTTTCCAGAGGGAGACGGCGTGCCCGATGTGCAGGTCGGGGGCCGAGGCGTCGAAGCCCTGCTTGACTCGCAGCGGCCGACCTTCAGCCCTGGAACGCTCCAGCCTTGCGGTCAGCTCCTCTTCGTTGATGATCTCGACCGGGGCGACGCTCCCCTTCAGCCGCGCAAGCTGCTCTTCAACCGGTGGGAATGTTGATTTCATTTATAAAGTGCCTGAGTTCCTAAGTTCCTGAGTAATATAATTCAGTAGGGTGGACATTCCTGTCCGCCTCTTTAGTAAAAGGGTGGCCCGGACAGCTTGCTGGCCGGGTTTCAAGATTTCAACATTATAGCGCGGACTATTGTCCGCGCTGGCGGACAGGAATGTCCGCCCCACCTGTTATGTCTGCAGCTACCTCCCCGTCCAGCGCCGGCGCTGTTTGCGGAAGCGTGCCAGCTCCCGCTTCTGCTCGCGCTCCATTATGGCGCGACGCTTGTCATATTTCCGTTTGCCGGAGGCCAGCGCAAGCTCCACCTTCGCCCAGCCACCCTTGAAATATACCATCGTCGGTATCAGGGTCATCCCCTTTTCAGTGACCTTTGAGGACAGCTTCCTGATTTCGCTTCTCTTCAGCAGCAGCTTACGCTCGGCAACCGGGTTGTGACCACCATAACGGGCCTTGTCGTAGGGCGGTATGTGGAGCGACCTGAGGAAGACCTCGCCGTCGCGGATGACCGCATAGGCATCCTCGAACCCCACCCGCCCCTGGCGCAGCGATTTCACCTCGCTGCCCTGGAGCACAATCCCCGCCTCAAGGCGGCTCAGCAGTTGGTACCGGTATTGTGCCTTCCGGTTGCGACCGACTATCTTATCTTCCACGTTGAAACCCTGCCCGTGAGCCCGTCATTCAGTTGTCCACCAGTTCCCGTGGCTGACCGTGATCCGCCAGCAGTTATGACCCTCGATAAAGCCCGTCCTTACTTTGTGAGGAAGAGCTTTATTATTCTTAAAAAGTAACAAATTCGGCAACGGGAAGCAAGCCCGCTGTTTCTGTGTCTTAAGTCACGGGTATGGGTGATGAATTGAGCATATATTTGTTATGCAGGGTATGCGTATTATATTGTCATATACATCAACAGGGTGTAATGTCTGGAGATCGATTCAGTTGAACGGCAATCGCATACTGGTGGTTGATGACGAGCTGATGGTAAATCAGGGCTGTGCGCGGGTTCTGTCCCGTTCCGGGCGCCGGGTCGATACAGCTCTGAGCCCGGAGGAGGCGACTGAGAAGCTGCTCTGTCAGGAATATGAGGTGGTCTTTCTCGATATTAAGCTTGTGGGTGACGGCGGGGTTAAGCTGTTGGAATGGCTGGACGAGCGTTCACCGGAGACCGCCGTAGTCATAATACTGGGACAGGCATCGGTGGCTTCTGCAGCTGAGCTGATGCGGCGCGGGCGATTCCAATATCTTCCCAAGCCGTTCACCCCCGACGAGCTGAGTGTGGCACTGGGGCGGGCACTCCAGCAGCGGATGATGCTGCTTCAGGTGTATCGAGCCAGCCGCGATGAGACCGGGTTGGAGTCCGGCGATCTGATAGGGACCGGGCCGGCTATGCGGGAGCTTTCCCTGCTGATAGATCGGGTGGCTCCATTCGGAATCAGCGTTCTCATCATCGGTGAGGTGGGGACCGGGAAGAATCTGGTGGCACAGACCATCCACCGTAAGAGCCGGCGGAGGTTAGAGCCGTTCGTGGAGGTTGAGGCCGACCTCATTCAGGAGCTGCCGCTGGTCGAACAGATCTTCGGGCGGGCTGAAAGCAGGGATGGGGCCCCCCGATACCGCCCCGGCAGGATCGAAGAGGCCGGCAATGGAACCCTTTATATCGACGAGATCACCGCCTTGGATCTCGACGGGCAGAAGCGGCTCCTGGCCTCCATCAACCAGCGGGAGTTTCAGTCGGTGGGAGGTAAAAAGGCCCGTCCCCTATCCTGTCGCATCATCTTTGCCACCTATCACGATCTATACGCTGAGGTTGAACAGGGTGCTTTCCTGCAGGAGTTCTACCGGGATATCTCGGTCTTCCCCATCTATGTGCCGCCCCTCTCCGAACGGACAGAGGATATCCCGGCCCTGATTAATCACTTCCTGCGCTGCTATTCTCAACGTTACGGCCGGTCGGTTACCCGCGTGGACGAACAACTGTTGACCCGCTTGATCGGGAGACGCTGGCCGGGCAATGTCCGGGAACTGGCCAGATCGGTCGAACAGATGGTGGCAATCTGCGAGGTGGATAAGCTCGGACCTGAACATTACAAACGGGTGATGGAGGACAGTGGGGGCTGCTGGTGGGACGGTAAGTCGCCGATTACCGCTGAGGAGCTGAAGTTGATCAAGAAGCTGTTGCGCCAGTCGGTGGTGGTGGAGGTGGAGAGGGCCTTCATCTCCGGTGCCCTGCAGAGGTCCGGGGGGAATGTGACCCGAGCCGCTCATCAGGTCGGTATGCAGCGGCGGAACTTCCAGACCATGATGAGACAATACGGCATTAAAGGGGGGGGTGAGCCTCATATTAATGGGGTCAGATTATAGATGACATTACTATGCAGCGGCATAGGACACATATTCGCCCCTAAAG
>MWJR01000018.1 GCA_002127415.1 Calditrichaeota bacterium AABM5.125.24 | reverse complement strand
CTCGCCAACTTCGCTGAGTTTACGGGAAGACATATGTTGTCAGTTGTCAGTTGTCAGTAGGATGGGTGTAGCGCAAGCGAAACCCACCGGACATAATGATGGGTTTCGTTTCACTTCACCCATCCTACATCTACCCGCCATAACGAGTTCAGGATGACAGCATTACGGGCGCAAGGCTTGCGCCCCTACGAGGCCCAAAGCCTAATCCTGTTCGGCGGTAACCCGCAGGACCTCTTCCACGGTGGTAATCCCCTCCAGCGCCTTGTCGATCCCATCCAGCCGCAGGGTCTTCATCCCGTCCTTCATAGCAACGTTACGTATGCGGTCGGCCGAGGCGTTATCAACCACAAGCTCACGAATCTCCTCGTTCACAGTCAGCACCTCATAGATGCCTGCCCGCCCCTTGTAACCGGAACCGTTACAACCCCGGCAGCCCTCCCCCTTATAGAGGGTAACATCCTTCCCCTCCATATTGATGGCCTTGAGCATCGATGCGGAGGGGTCGATCTGAACCTTGCATCCGCTGCAGATCCGGCGCACCAGCCTCTGGGCGATGATACCCCCCACCGACGAGGCCACCAGGAACGGCTCCACACCCATATCTATCAATCTCGGCAGAGCACCGGAGGCATCGTTTGTGTGAAGGGTGGAGAGCACCAGGTGGCCGGTCAGGGCCGCCTCGACCGCGATCTTGGCCGTCTCAGCGTCGCGGATCTCACCCACCATCACGATGTCCGGATCCTGACGCAGAACCGCTCGCAACCCCTTGGCAAAGGTCATTCCCGCCTTAACGTTCACCTGAGACTGCCGGATCAGCGGCAGCCGATACTCGACCGGGTCCTCGAGCGTGATGGTGTTGACCTCCACGTTTGAAACCTCATTCAGGGCCGAATACAGCGTGGTCGTCTTCCCTGACCCGGTCGGTCCGGTGGCCAGGATCACCCCGTTCGGTCTGGACAGTATCTGCCGGAGACGGGGCTCCTGATCGCCGAAGCCCAGATCGGACAGGCGTATCATCAGGTTCGACTTGTCAAGTATCCTCATCACCACATTCTCGCCGTGCACCGTCGGCAGGGTCGAGACGCGGATGTCGATAGGCTTGCCCTCCACAATCATCTGGATACGTCCGTCCTGCGGAATCCTCCGCTCGGCGATGTCGAGATTCGACATGATCTTCAGCCGGGAGATGATGGCGCTCTGCAGCTTCTTGGGCTGGGTATAGGCCTCCCTGCAGACACCGTCCACCCTGAAACGGATGCGAAGGAGCGATTCATCCGGTTCGACATGAATATCGCTGGCTGTATCCTTGACCGCCTGGGCAATGACCAGGTTCACCAGCTTCACTATCGGTGCATCACCGGCCAGCTGGGTCAGAGTGCTGGTGTCGAGGGTCTCCTCCTCCTCTTCCTCGTCTTCACCCAGCACCTGGACCACCTCGTCCATCGTGCTGGCCGTGCCATAGTAATGGTCGATGGCCTGCTCAATCTCGCCCGCACTACAGATGGCCGGCTCGATGTCGAGACCCGTCGAACGCACAATCTGGTCGATAACCGCCAGATTCAAGGGATCAGCCATACCGAGGGTCAGTGAATCGCGAACCTTGAACAGAGGTATAATCTTGTGCTGGCGAGCCACCTGTTCCGGCACCGTATCGATCACATCCGGATCGACCGAGTAATAGCTGAGCGAGACATAAGGCACCCCCAACTGCTCCCCTACCGCGCCATATATGTCGGACTCAGTCAGATATCCGAGGTCAACCAGGATCTCACCGATCCGCTTGCCGCCGCGGGCCTCCTCTTTCAGAGCTTCATCAAGCTGCTCTTGTGTGATAAGCCCCGCCTCCAGGAGAAGCTCACCCAAACGTTTCCTTCGAGCCATTATCTACCCCGATATCTACTCAAGGTAAAAGTAAAAGGTAAAAAGCATGATGTTTATCGGCTCCCGCTTCCATTGATAACACTACTAACATCACTTTTAACTTTTGACTTTGACTTGATTCCTAACACTACTATGTTAAGTATGTTTGTTATGTTACTGTTATCACTGTCATTGCGAGGAACGAAGTCACGAAGCAATCTGATCAACACAAATATTTGAGATTGCTTCACTTCGTTCGCAATGACAGCGGTTACTTAACGAAGTAGTGCTAATCCCCCAGGAACCTTCTTACCGTGTCAACCAGCTCCTGTGTTTCAAAGGGTTTTGTGATATAGGCGTTGGCGCCCGTCTCAACCCCGGTGGTTCGATCCTCATCCCCGGACAGAGCGGTCAGCATTATGACGGGAATGTGCTTATACTCCTCGTCAAACTTCAGAAAACGGCTGACCTTATAGCCGTTCATTTTGGGGAGCATAATGTCGAGGATGATGATATCCGGTTTCAGCTTCCGAGCGGCGTTAAGTCCTTCGAGACCGTCGGTGGCGGTGGCAACCTCATAGCCGGACGCCTCAAGTCTGAGCTTTATCGCCATCAGCATGTCCAGCTCATCATCAACCACCAGTATCTGTTTCTTATTGTTAGACACGGCTAACCTCAGTTAATGATTCCCGATTCGTGTTCTCCCGAATCCGCCGGCCGGCGGGTTCGGAATGACACGAAAGCTACAAACTAAAAACTAATAACTAATTTCCGCCCCAAAGCCCAATCTTCATGCCGGACGATGCTCCTCGTCCTCACGGGCGATCTGGAGAGTGAAGCAGAAGGTTGAACCGACCCCGACCTCACTCTCAACCCAGATGTCTCCCCCGTGCCGAACCACCATGTCTTTAACCAGCGACAGACCCAGGCCGACCCCCTCCTGGAAGCGGGGATCGTCCTGATCCACCAGCCGGTGGAACCGCTTGAATATCTCCTCCTTATCCTCCGGTGCGATCCCGTAGCCCTGATCAGCGACCATCACCTCAACCCGGTTACCCTTCGCCACCGCCGAGATCGTGACCTCAGTGTCCTCCGGTGAATATTTCTGAGCGTTCTCAACCAGGTTGGTCAGAATCTGGGTGACAGCCTCCCGGTCGGCGTATATCAGCGGCATCTCATCAGAGATATCGACGGATAGCTTCATATGTTTACGCATAAACTTGACCTCCATCGAGGCGGCCACTTCGGATATAATAGGAACAAGCTCGATAGGCTGAAGCAGGATACTGAAGCCGCCCGTGTCGGCCCGTGCCAGGGTCAGCAGGTTGTCCGTCAGCCTCGAGAGACGTTCGATATTGCTCTTCATCAAGCTGAGATACTGCCGCTGACTATCGTTAAGCTCACCGCTGACCCCATCCAGTATCAGCGACACGAACTCCTTCAGCACCGCAGTCGGCGTCCTCACCTCATGGGTGAGATTGGCTATCAACCTGGCCTTCATCTCCTCCATCCCCCGCTCCTTGGTCACGTCGTGAAGGACAAAGAGCAGCATCCCGCTATCCGGCGGATTATCTCCGGGCAGTAAGGAGATATTTACCCTCAGATATATCTTCTGCTCACCGCGCGTAAGTTCAGTCAGGTGGACTATGGTCCTCTGTCCACCAACGTCGGCCTCCTGACCCCGCAGTTCTCCCCGGATCTCATCAAGGTTGCAGTTCAGCTGCTTACAAACCTCCTCAGATGAAGGCGCGGGTATTGAGGGAAGATTGAGAATGCTGCGTGCCACCGGATTCAACATCACCTCCACCGCGCCGGGAGGGATAAGCACTATTCCATCCAGCGTGTGCTCGACGATGGCGGCGGTGAAGTGACGCTGACGCTCAACTGAACGCTTGATCCTGGTGAGGAATTCGGAGGCATCAAGGGCCAGCCGGTTTATAAACTCGGACCATACCTCTTCAAACTTCTCATCCGAGCGTGAGGCGGCGACCAGCAGCCCGAAAGGGCGTTCCCCCTGGATGAGTGGAAGGACAATGGTGCTTCTCAGGGTCGATCCGACTTCGTGAAGCTCTTCATCGACCAGCCCTTCGAACTGGTCCACACTGCAGTCAACCTCGACGCCGAGCAGCTCTTTCCCTCGTTCACTAACGACCTCAGCCAGCTGTTCGAGCTCCCGGGGATTAGGGCGGGAAACCGCGCTTACCCGGGCGCTGCGCCGCTCCAGGTCGTAGATTACCGCAATGTCGGCTGCGATCTCCTCGATCAGCAGGGTCAGAATTACCTCAAAGCCCTCGACATAACTGAGCACCGACATCATCCGTTCCGCCAGTCGTTTCAGCAGTGTCAGCTCGGCCACGCTGCGACTCAGCTTGTCCCGCTCTTCTGCCACGGTGCGGTTCAGCTCCGTAACCCGCTCGGACATACGCACCGCAGAAACCTGATTGCGCACGGTCTTTACGAGATCCACCATCTTCACCGGCTTGGTCAGGTAGTCGTTGGCACCGAGCCGAATGCCCTCGATGGCCGACTCCGTCGAGGCATAGCCGGTCAAGATGACAACTGCGGTCTGAGGATCAACCTCCTTGACCCGCTTCAGAATATCGATGCCGGTCATATCCCCTATCTTAAGGTCGGTCAGGACCACATCGTAATGACCACTCTCAAATATCCTGAGCCCCTCTGCGCCGGTGCAGGCTTCGCTGACCTGGTAGCCCTCTTCCCACAGGATACGGGTCAACATCGCGACGATGTTCGGATCGTCATCGATGACCAGCAGCCGGCCGTCGGCGCTGAGGTTTTCCGTAGGTTGCCGTGCGGCTTTACTCTTCACCCTTTCCCCACAGTTCACGTTCTATCATCCCCTTCAGGTCGGTGGGGTTGTTGCTGCGCGCCAGAGCCTCCTCGCGGGTAACCAGCCTGTCCTTGAAAGCCTGCAGCAGCGATTGGTTCATAGTCTGCATCCCATACTTCGTCCCCACCTGAATCAGGCTGTCCATCTGGTGGATCTTGTTCTCACGGATAGAGGCCCGCACGGCAGAATTGGCCACCATCACCTCACAGCATAAAACCCTACCGCCGCCGATGCGAGGAATCAGTTGCTGACAGATAACACCCTGCAGCACCAACGCCAGCTGAGTCCGCACCTGATCCTGCTGCTCCGGCGTGAAGACATCTACTACCCGGTTAATGGATTGCACAGCCGAGTTGGTGTGCAACGTGGCGAACACCAGGTGACCGGTCTCGGCAACGGTCAGCGCTATCTCTATGGTCTCCCGGTCCCGCATCTCACCGATCAGCACAACGTCGGGATCCTGCCGGAGCACACTCCTCAGAGCGGTGTTGAAGGAATTGGTGTCGGAGTGAACCTGACGCTGGTTGACAATCGACTTGCGGTGCTGATGAATATACTCAATGGGGTCCTCAATGGTCAGGATATGAACGCTCTTCTCCCGGTTTATCTTATCCACCATTGCCGCCATCGTAGTTGATTTGCCCGAGCCGGTAGCCCCGGTGACCAGGACCAGTCCGTTGGGACGGCTGGCCAGCTCCTCGACTATCTTCGTGAGCCCTAACATATCAAAGGTCATAATCTCTATCGGGATGCGCCGCAGCGCCAATGATACACAATCCCGCTGTCGATATACGTTGGCCCGGAAACGGGAAAGCCCTCTGACGCCGAACGATAGATCCAGCTCGTTGTTGCGTTCGAACTGGGACCGCTGCACTTCGGTCAACATCCCGTAAGCCAGCTCCTTGGTATCTTCAGGGGTCAGATTCGGCAGATCCAGCGGTATCAATTTACCGTCAACACGTATCTGGGGCGGGGTGCCGACCGTGAGGTGCAGGTCGCTGGCACCGCGGTTTATCATCTCGATCAACAACTTGGTCAGATCATACAACTGCCGCTCATCCTGATTGACCTCCTGACTCCCGACCTGGGAAGAACCGGGGAAATCGGACATCTTATGCCCCCTTACTTGCTTTTGTATCCCGGGATTTACCCGGTTTATCTACTGGTTCATCCTGCTGTCCGACCGTAGCATCGTCGTCCCGCTTCACCGCTTCAAATCCCGACCAATCGAGACCGGTCTGTCCATCAATACCACGCGCCTTGATGCGGAAGTCGGTGGGGCTGGTGGCATACTTCAGGGCTTCATCAATGCTGATCTTCCCCGAACGGTAATGCCGCATCAACGATTGATCGAAGGTCTGCATACCATACTGACTGAAGCCGTCGGCGATAACGTGACGGATGTTCAAGGTGGCTTCGGGGTCCAGCAGCATCTTGCGCACAGTCTCGGTGGCAATCAGCACCTCCACGGCCGGAATCCGCCCCGGACCGCCACTGAGCGGCAGAAGCCTCAGCGACACCACACCCACCAGCGTGGCCGACAGCAGGTATCTCACCTCGTTCATCGATTCGGTGGACATAAAAGCCAGCACTCGGTTGATGGTCTGAGTGGCGTCCATAGTATGCATAGTTGCGAGAACCAGATGGCCGGTATTGGCGGCGTTCAGAGCCGTTACCATAGTCTCGGCGTCGCGGATCTCACCCAGCATTATCACATCCGGGTCCTGGCGCATAATCCTTCTCAGCGCTTCCGACCAGGAAGGGGTATGATGGCCAACCTCACGCTGCTGGATGGTGCACTTCTTCTCCTTGAACGAAAATTCAACCGGGTCCTCGATGGTGATGATGTTGAGTTGGGCGGTGCGGTTCAGGGTCTCGATCATCGCAGCCAGGGTGGTTGACTTACCCGAACCGGCGGCACCGGTGACCAGAACCATACCTCGCGGACGAGAGATCAGGGAGTAAAGCACCTGCGGCAGGTTAAGATCCTCAAAGGTCGGGATCTTTATGCGCACGTGTCGTATGGCTATGGCCAGCCCCATCATCTGTCGATACACGTTAATCCTGAAACGACCCAGGCGGGCGACCTCATAGATGAAATCAACCTCCTGATCCTGTCGGAACCGCTCCCTATCAGTATCCGACATCATCATGTCGGCCAGCTCTTCTACCGCCTGGGGGGATATTATCTCGCGGGATAGATTATTGATACGCCCGTCGATACGGATCCTGGGGGTGGCGCCACCCTTGATGTGCAGGTCTGACCCCCCTGTCTCAACCAGATACCTGAGAAAACGGTCTAAATCCCGACCGAACTTAGCCAATATAGATTCCCTGCCTTCATTACTTCCTGATTATATCTTAACTCATTACTCAGAACATTTTATAGTTGACAGTCACTAAAGACAGCTCCTGCTTATCCCCCCTTCTATTGAAGGGGGGATAAAAGGGGGGTTGTGCTCTTATCTCATAATGTAGACGATAGATACAATATTACATGCAAACAATCACCCCCCCTT
>MWJR01000015.1 GCA_002127415.1 Calditrichaeota bacterium AABM5.125.24 | reverse complement strand
CCCTTAGTCCCCCCCTGCAATAGCAGGGGGGGGACACACTAACCCCCCCTTTTATTCCCCCCCGCAGAGCGGGTGGGAGAGAATGAACTCCGATGTGTTGTGTGTTTCTTGCACCCGGTAATAAAACAAGTTCTACCGTCACGTGAGGACACGTGACGGAACTCTTAAATATTCGACCGGAAGTCATTTAACCTTACTTTTTTCTACCTGTTGTATCATCTCTTCAGCACTTGTTACAAAGGCAAAACCGTAGGCGAGGTTAAGCAGACTCGCTAGATGCATCTCCTCGTTGATAGATCCTGTGCCGTCGGCGAGAAAAAACACCCTGTAATCGCGATAGTAGGCGTCGCGTGCCGTCGACTCGCAGCACAAATTGGTCATAATACCGGAAACGACGAGGTCTTCTGTTTTCAGACATCGCAGCACAGTCTCCAGATCGGTATTGTAGAACGCCGAATAGCGATGTTTTAGAATGACTTTCTCGTTCGGCAGCGGGGCAATTTCAAGGTGCAGGTCGCTCTCAGGGCTTCCTTCAAGACACATCCCTTCCCACCACCACTCCATGATTCCGGCGTCAGATAGATTAGGATGATGAACGTGTCGGGTATAAATCACAGGACGGCCCGCACTCCTGAATGTGGCGATGAGACGTTTCAGCACCGGGATGATAGCCGAACCTCCACAGGTGTAGGTCGGAGAAGACGGGTCCAGAAAGAAGTTCTGCATATCTATAACCATCAAAGCTGCCCTCTCCGGGTCGAGTTGCATCTGATGTTGATTGAATGGCTCTATTCCCCCAAGCCATTGCCGGGCTTTCATGCCGATATTTTCTGATGTTACATACGGTTCCATGTTCAACTTCCCCTCTTTGTTTTATGTGAGCGAGTGGTTGAGGACGTCGACAAGTCGGCTGTGTGAGCCGTCAGGCCTCCTCGCCTCAAGGCAAGATTTCTCATTATAGTGGTGTCACGTGAGGACACGTGACACCACAAGAGTAAAAGTTTTCAGAGCTGAAGTTCCTGCCAGGTTTCAAGCGAAGCGTAACCTGGCGGGTCACAGGTTTCAGCCCTTGAAACACTCAGGAACAAGGCATTGCATTGAAGTGATATTGCGAAGCGCGAAGCGCTGTGGCAATCCCGGAAAAGATTGCTTCACTTCGTTCGCAATGACAAAATGAATATAACAAAGTAGCGCAGATCACCCTTCCCCTATGTAATACAGCGTTCGCACGAGGCTCTCGATGCCGGTGAAGAAGCTGGGAAGGTGCAGGTTCTCGTTGGGTGAGTGGGTTCTGGCGTCGGGCAGGCTGAAGCCTATCAGAACAGTGTCGAGGCCGAGAATGGATTTGAAGTCGGCCACTATCGGTATGGAACCCCCTTCGCGGATAAAGAGCGGTTCACGTCCGAAGGCGTCCTCCAGGGCCCGGGCCACCGCTGACATATATTGATTGTCGATCGGCACCACCACCGGTCTGCCTCCGTGGTAGCGAGTAACCCTGACCTGCACCGACCCCGGAGCCCGCTCCCGGAAGAAGCGTTCAACCATAGCCGCAATCTCGTCCGGGTCCTGCTCGGGAACCAGCCGCATAGAGACCTTGGCTGTGGCTTTGGCCGGCAGGACGGTTTTCGCGCCGGTGCCGGTGAACCCGCCCCAGATGCCGTTGACCTCGAAGGTCGGTCGCGCCCACACCAATTCAAGTGGCGAATATGGCGCCTCGCCCCACAGCTCGGCAACCCCCAGCTCCGCTTTATACTGCCCCTCGTCGAACGGCACTCGGCTCAGCAACTCCAGCTCATCTTCGGACAACGCCACAACCCGGTCATAGAAGCCCGGGATTAGGATCCGGCTGTTTTCATCCTTGACCTCGGCCAGCAGCCTGGCCAGTATCTCTGCCGGATTAGCCACCACACCGCCGTATGAGCCCGAATGGAGGTCGCGATTGGGGCCGGTCAGTTCGACCTCCAGGTAGGTCAGACCGCGCAGACCGTAGGTTATCGCCGGAATCCCCTCGGCCCACATAGAGGAGTCCGAGACCATCGCCACATCAGCCGAGAGCCGGTCGCGGTTAGACTCCAGGAAGCCCGGCAGATTCGGGCTGCCGATCTCCTCCTCCCCCTCCAGGACGAACTTCAGGTTGACCGGGATACCATTTCCGGTCTGATGTATCGCCTCGACCGCCTTGATGTGCATAAAGAGCTGCCCCTTGTCATCTGCGGATCCGCGGGCGACGATCCGGTCGTTTTTAACGTGAGCCTCGAAGGGGGCGCGCTCCCAGAGGTCAATCGGATCGACCGGCTGGACGTCGTAGTGCCCGTAAATCAGCAGGGTCGGACGGTTCGGAGCCTTCGTCCAGTGAGCTGTGACTACCGGGTGCCCCGGAGTGGGCTGAACCTGAACCTCCTCCAGACCCGCGGCCCGCAGCAGCCCGGCGGTATGTTCGGCCGCTTCCACCATCGCCCCGGCACGCTCCGGGTCGCTCGATATCGACGGTATCGTCAGGTAGGCCTTCAGCTCCTCAAGGTAGCGTTCACGCTGCTCACGCACGTAACTTAAAGCCCGTTCCATTTGGGTCTCCGTTCAGTTATAAGTGGTAAATTGATTGTTCCAGAGGCCTGAAACATGATGCCTGAGGCCTTTATATTCTAATTTAACACTATCATCACCAGAAGGCAATTCGGCAGCCGGTGAATCGTCCCTGCCAGCTCCAGTTAGTTCTTCAGAGCTTGACAATACACCGTTTCAATGGCTAAACTTTACCCAAGTAATCTTATATTGTTGCTCTTTGAATTATTCATATATACAGCAGATTTATTAATGGGTTCAATCCGGCAACTGCCGGACACCTGTTGTAAACCATTATCTGCACAAGTAATATGTCACCTGCGGAAGCGGGAATCGGGAAGAATCAATTACCTATTTTTCATCTCAGCACGATCCGGCAAACGCCGGATCGGCTGCTACGCGAATATTCAAAGAACTCGCATTCAGGCCAAACTTGGATAATCTGAACGAGATCGACGACGACAGGCTGAAGGATCTGGTCGAAGAGTTCGGCCTCCCACTGCATATCATCTTCACTGCCAGGATGGCCGGTAACGCTGACGCCTTTCGGCGTGTGGTGAAGGGATTGTATCCGGAAACGTTGATCTGCTTTGCGGTGAAGTCCAATCCCTGCCGGGGAGCGGTTCGTGCGGCGGCTCGGCTGGGACTCGGCGCTGAGGTCGTGTCGGAGTTCGAGCTCCAGGTGGCACTCGAGGAGGGCATTCCCCCGGAGCGGATTGTGTGCAACGGAAACGCCAAATCAGACCGGTATCTCGAAGAGGCGACCCGCTGCGGGGCCCTGCTGGCGGTGGACAGCATCTGGGAACTGGAGCTGTTGAACCGTATGGCAGCCGGTTCTAATCGTCGAGTGCCGGTGATGCTCCGCTTCGCCGGGATGCCGCTCGAAGGGCTGACAGTTGCTGACCAATCGACAGCCTCGGCATGGACGAAATTCGGGCTCCCGGTCGATCAGGCGGGCGAGCTCTTCGATCAGGTGGGGAGGTTGACCGGGATCGAACTTGTAGGCATATCGGCCCACATCGGAACACAGATCTGCGATCCGACCGGTTACGACCGCCTTCTGGATCATCTGTTGAAGCTGGCTGAAGATGCCTGTAGAAGAGGGTTCAGTCCGCGCTATTTCGATATCGGCGGCGGCTTCCCCGTGTCGTATATCTCGCGAGATAGGTGGGAGCAATTTCAGGAGCGACTGCGTGGTCAACTCTCCGGCAAGCTGCCCCCCGAAAGCTGGGTCACCTGGGATAACCTGCCGATGGGGCTCAGCCATATTGAGGGGCAGCCTGACGAGAACAGCGCACCATGGCGGGGCAAGGCATATTGGTCCCAGTATCCCGGGGCGGCTATGCTGGAGAGGGTATTATCTCGGAGGCGCGACGATGACCTGTCCGTGACTGAGAAGCTGGAGGGGTTCGGTCGGCCGATGCTCATCATCGAGCCGGGACGGGCCCTGATTGGGACTGCCGGTATGACGGTAGCCCGTGTGGCGGGGGTTAAAAGCGTTCTTGGCAATAACGTAGTCATCCTCGATCTCGGCATCGTCAACCACGGCACAAACCTGGTGACCCCCGACATCTACCCGGTGGAGGTGAGGCCGGCGGCTCAGGCCGACCGTCCGGTGGAGGCCTTTCTGGCCGGGAGACTCTGCTTCACCGGCGATATGATAAGCAAGGTTAAGGTGGAGCTGAACCGTATGCCACAGCGCGGCGACCTGGTGGTTATTCATCACACCGGAGCCTACTCGGCCGACCACTTTGTCTCCAATAGCTGTGGTTTTCCCCGTCCAGCCAAGATTGCGCTGCTGGAGGACGACAAGGTGGAGTTGTGGCGGCAAGCCGACCGCTTTGAGGATGTTTTCACTCCTGTAACCGAGGCACAGGGTCGATGACCCATAGCTCCGACTCCCCCATCGGGGTCTTCGATTCCGGCATCGGGGGGCTGACGGTGGCTGCGGCCCTGCGCCGCCGACTGCCCGGGGAGGATATCATATACCTGGGAGATACAGCGCGGGTGCCATACGGCACCAAGTCCGCGCGGGCGGTGAACCGTTACGCCCTCGAATGCGCCCTGTTTCTTCTCGGCAAGCAGGTCAAGCTGGTCGTGGTGGCCTGCAACACAGCCTCGGCAGTGGCGCTTCCCGGCCTGAAGGGATTGCTGCGGGTGCCGCTGATCGGGATGGTGGATCCGGGGGTCGCCTCGGCGCTGTCGGCTTCTGTCCGACAGCACATCGGCATCATCGGAACACCATCCACCATCAACTCGGGAGCCTACCAGTCGCGGCTGCGTGAGTTGTCGTCCACGGCCCGGGTGTGGGGGCAAGCCTGCCCGCTCCTGGTTCCGCTGGCTGAAGAGGGACGGCTGGACGGACAGATAGTCCAATTGATTCTGGAGGAATATCTGAGGCCTCTTAAGCGCCACCGGATCGACGCCCTGATCCTCGGCTGCACCCACTATCCCCTGTTCAAGCCGGTCATTGCCTCACTATTAGGGGAGGGGGTCGCGCTTGTGGACTCGGCCGAGGCGGCGGCCGATGAGGTTGAGGCGGTCCTGCTGAGGGAGGGGCTGCTCAGAACCCACGGGTCCGGGTCGATAGACTGTTACGTCACCGATATACCGCGGCGTTTCGGCCAGCTTGGACGCCGCTTCTTCGGCGCATCGCTGGGGAAGGTCAACCGGACAGACCTCGGTTACGAGGCCTGAAGAAAAGGAACCAGAGGGCTTAACAGGCTGTCCGAAAACCCTCGAAATAGTGGTGTCAGGCCCGAAGCTTCGGGATCGACTGACACCATCTATTAGGGATTTGCATACAATTTACTGTCGGGTGAGGGGACCAGACAGCACATTAACTTGGGCCCCCGACAACGCAAAAAAAATGACCGGGTGGGAAACTATCTGTTGACTTTGTTGATATAACCTCTTAAATTAGTTGCCGAATACAGAATGGCTCAGTTTCACACCTTCTGACCCAACCTGCACCACCTCAGCACTTTTTCGAATATTAACTGTCGATCGACATCAATCACAGACCATCGCCATTGAGACCGAACTCACCCTGGAGATAGGCCTGCCTGAAGGCGGTGGATAGTTCTCATTTAATCCATAAAACAACCATAAGAACCTTGAAAGAAAAACCCGCATCCCGCAGCACCGTGCGTCGTCCGCACACACAGAGTGTCGACGATTCTGAAGTTAAAGTGCGTCGAACCCGGACGAATGCCCCCCCACCGGATCCGGACATCGACAGCATTGACAAGGTCTCCCGGCCGTCGGTTGATGTTGAGGAGGTGGAACGTCTTCCCGCCGGTCCCGAAGCCGGGGCGCTCGATCTGACCCAGCTGAAGACGATGAAGATCTCCGAGTTGAATAAGATTGCCCGGGAGTTAAAAATCCCCGATTTTGGAGGTATGCCGCGTCAGGACCTCATCTTCAGGATCCTGGAGAAGCAGTCAGAGACCTCCGGCTACGCCTTTGCCAGCGGGGTGCTCGAGGTTCTGCCCGATGGCTACGGCTTTCTGCGCTCCCCCAATTCCAACTTCCTGCCCGGCCCCGACGACATCTATGTATCGCCGTCTCAGATCAAGCGGTTCGGGCTTCGCAAGGGACATATCGTCTCGGGACAGATAAGACCTCCCAAGGATTCCGAGCGGTTCTTTGCCCTGCTGCGGGTCGAGGCGGTGAACCTCGAGGGCCCGGAGGATGCGCGCGACAAGATCCTGTTCGATAACCTCACCCCCCTGTTCCCGGACAGAAGGTTCCAGCTTGAAACCGCCCAGCCCGATCCGTCGATGCGGATTATGGATATCTTCACCCCGATCGGTATGGGGCAGAGGGGGCTGATCGTGGCTCCGCCCCGCACCGGCAAGACCATCCTGCTTCAGAAGATCGCCAACTCCATCGCCGCCAACCACCCCGACGCGTTCCTAATTGTGCTCCTCATCGACGAGCGTCCTGAGGAGGTCACCGAAATGGAACGCACGGTTAAGGGTGAGGTCATCAGCTCCACATTCGACGAGAAGCCCGAGCGGCATATCCAGGTCTCGAATATGGTAATCGAGAAGGCTCGCCGCCTGGTTGAATACGGCAAAGACGTGGTGATACTCCTGGATTCTATCACACGCCTGGCTCGGGCCCACAACTCGGTGATGCCGCACTCCGGACGCATTCTCTCGGGCGGTGTTGACGCTCAGGCCCTCTATGAGCCAAAGCGGTTCTTCGGCGCGGCCCGCAACATCGAAGAGGGCGGCTCGCTGTCCATCATCGCCACGGCCCTGATTGAGACCGGCAGCCGGATGGATGAAGTGATATTCGAGGAGTTCAAGGGAACCGGCAATATGGAGCTGGTGCTCGACAGGCACCTCAGCGACCTGCGCGTCTTCCCCTCCATCGACATCAACCGCTCAGGAACACGCAAGGAAGAGCTGCTCATGAGCAAGGATGTCCTCAACCGGATTCACATCCTCCGCGGCATCCTCTCGGATTACAACCCCACCGAGACGATTAAGTTTATCCTCGAACGGATCAAGACCACCCGTAACAACGAAGAGTTCTTCAAGGCGATGAACCAGTAACAGCACGCGCGTTGATTCGAACCTGACCTGCCTGCACCTCCAACATTTGAACACTGATTTTTGGATTCGAAATTCAGATATATAGTGTTTCCCGAAATTATTTTCCTATGTAGCACATACTGACTGCACAATGGTTGGTTGATCCATGAACGATT
>MWJR01000020.1 GCA_002127415.1 Calditrichaeota bacterium AABM5.125.24 | reverse complement strand
ATGGAGCAGGGTGCACCGGACCAGGCGCTGCAGGCTTACCTTGCGGCGGGGTCGAATGCCCCGGAGGAAAAGATGGCTGCGGCTCGAAGAGGGGCGTATTGGGGCGATGGGCGTTAGGCGTTGGGTATAAAAAACCCGGATTCGTGGAATCCGGGCTACGTTACTACGTTACTCAAAGCGCCGCGAGGTGTGATGAATGGTTATAATCTCAATCGAACCTTCACTTCCTGGGGCCGAACTGGGCTTCAATCTCTTCAATGGGGATGGTTCGCCCTTCCTGAAGGTCTTTAAGACCCTCGTCCAACTTGGCGTGGTAGATGATCTCCTGCAGAAGATCGTCCAGGTCCGTGTCATCGGGCAGCGAGCTGATAGCTTTGATGGCGATCTCTTTTAGTTTGGACATGTGTGAACTCAGGTTTGGGTAACTGACGCTATAATATAATCTGTCCCAGGTTTGAAGTCAAGATTGAAACCCGTCCAGCAAGCTGTCCGGGCCACCCGCCGGCTTGTCGGATTTGATGGTTATGGTAGGCATTACGCCTCCAGTATTGAAACCCGTCCAGCAAGCTGTCCGGGCCACCCGCCGATTTTCAATGCTTTATTTAAGCATTTCCTCTGGGGTAATTAGGAGCACATCTATGCCATAAGTTTTCTTAATCTCAAACTTACGTTTTCTTGCACTATCATCAAATCCTGTTTGAGAGGCAACAATTATCTTTTTCACAGGCTTAGGCACATTAGGATGAAGCTTGGCGTTAGTAACAAACTCGCTGAGCACAGGATATTTAATGAGGTAGGTCTTTGCCTGTATAGGAATGCCTTCGACCGTAATGCCATCAACTCCCTTGTCAGGATAAGGTTTGTTGGCATTATAGAATTCATTCACCCAATCTTCAAACCCTTTAGGACTCATTTCGAGAACTTCACTCAATTCTCTTGAGACATAACTTGATTGCGCAAATAATTCTCCACTACGATTTCTTATTACATTAAAGGCAGTAGGCAACTCACCCTTCTCTCTTGCAGAAGTGTCAATATCAATACCAATCCAACGCCTGTTTAATTTATGTGCTACAATTACCGTTGTGCCACAGCCGCAGAATGGGTCAAGGACTAAATCGCCCTCGTTGCTACTAGCGCGAATGATTTTGTCCAACAGACCTTCAGGCTTCTGTGTTGGATAGCCTACGCGCTCTCTTGTTCCAGTACCCATTGTGAGTTCCCATACGTCTCTTGGCAATGCCCACCTGAATTGCTGCCCAGTGTTTGGGTCAACGTAGTATGGAACGTTCTTGTACCCGTAGTGGTGGGACTGGATTGACTTCTCCTTTTCCAAGTTGAAAGTTCGTTTGTCGGTTTTTGAGTAGTAGAAAATTGTGTCGTGCTTGCGCCCAAAGCGACCCTTAGTTGCACCTCCCGTGCGGTATGCCCAGATGACCTCATTAACCATTCTATCATAGCCAAATATCTCGTCCATAATCATCTTTAGGTAATGGGATGCTCGATAATCGCAATGAAGGTAAATGCTCCCTGTCTTCTTCAATACTTTATGGCAAGCCTGAAGCCTCTCCATCATATAGTAAAGATAGGAGGCAAAATCTGGACGCTTAATAGCAATATGTTTCATCCATTCAGGTGCATGTTCAGATATTCCTTTATCTTTCCAAAACCTCTTAGAGTCCTCAAAGGAGACTTCCATAGCCTCTGGATTCCATTCACCTTTCCACTTGCCAGCCTGAACTTTTCCTGTAAAGAAGGGCGGGTCAAGATAAATCAGGTCAACTGATTCTGGATGTATGTCATGCTTTAAGATAAACAGACAATCGCCATGATAGAAGGTGTTTGTATTTTGGCTCATTAAGTCCTCTTATTTTTCAAAACCAGAGTAGGTGGAAGTTTAAACTTTGTTTGAACACACTGGGAACATAAGGTTTGAAATCCGGATAGAAAGCTGTATGGGCCACCCGCCGGTAAAGGTGTTGAAGGGATGATGTGGCAACTGGCTATGCTGAAGGCGGCGCGTATTTCCCCGTTCGTTTCCTAATAATGCCAAAAAAACACCAAACTAAATTCAAAATAACTCCAATTAATACGGGCCACAAGAGATCATACAACTTTTGAAGTTTCGAGACTGTAATAAAAAATGCAAAAACAAAAAGCATTGTGGGCACGAATTCACGTCGATACATGAATGAAAAAAGCAGATCTGCAAATGTCCGGCCAACCTTGTCGCTACTGGTGGGCTTCGCTAAATCCTCACTTTGATCCGATTGCTCGTAGTCCTCTTGTCGCGCTGGAATGTCAGTCTCGAATTTGCCTGAATGCGGAGTCTCACTCTTCGGCATTAACGACGGAGGAAGAACAGTCCAGGAAACATTGTCTGGAGCGTCATCAATCACTATTACGCGCCTCTTGACAGCCATGATCAGATCCCCAAACCCGCAGCAAAACGCTCACCCTTAGCCCACATTAGATCAACAGCTTGCTGGAGGAGTCGCGGAATGGCATCAAGAGTCAGATCGGCCGTTGTGTAGTAATCGATATTAAGGAAAAGACCACATTTCCTAAACTCGTCACACTCGAATTGGAAGTGCTTTCCGGCTTCATCTTTATGCATGGGACCTCCGGTAACCCGCACATCATAACCAGATTCCTTGAGTTCAATGGTTAATTGTAAGTCGGTTTCTTTTCCTCCGAATATAGTCCTTGCCTTATCGGTAAAGAATCCATCGTACATAGCTTTGTTTATGTCATCAAATGATAATGAGGAGGGGATGAACAACAAAGTGCGTGTCCCGAATCGTGTTGGTTGCGGCAATTTATAAATATCATTCTTCAGTAATAGCCTCCAAAATGCTGATGCCCTATCCTTAAAGAAATTTCTGCTCGGGGGATTCAGCACCGTATATCCGGCGCTTCTGTAACCAACGAAAGCGCCTTGCGTCTTCACCTTCCCCGATTCGTCGAAGAAATTAACAACTTGGGTGTCGATTTTCCAATGCGGGAAGAATCTCTTTTGCCGAATGTAATCCCCAATGCGACCGCGCGCATCCAGAAATGCGCCCAACGCTTCGTGTCGCACTTCGAGAATATGTTCGGCAAGCATTATCTTTTCTTTGTCGCGTTGTGGCATTCCACTCTCCTTACTATATCAGAATTGCAATTCTTTGCGGCGTGTGCCCCGGATTGCCTGTAAGCCGGGTTTCAGTATGTAATCTATGTGCCATTTTCCTCAGGAATGATGCGAGCCATAAGCCCCAGCCGCGCGAAGCCGGCTGCGCCGCCTTCGGCGGCTACGAGTCTCATCCCTTAAGCCTCATTCCTGACGCAAGAGCAGACACCGCCGAATGCAACGGATATCTACGGGGAACTCCTGCCACACACCTGCATCGGGCGACCGGGTTTGGGGTGTCGATGTTCGGAGGTTAATATAGTCATAAAAAGGGGACATATCAAGAAAGAACCCGGATTCAGGGAATCCGGGCTACGTGGCTGTCACGTGGGGGCACGTGACAGCACTAAACTGGCGGGGACGGAGCCCCGACATTCTTGAGCTGGCGGGGTGGTGTGGATTTCAACCCCCCCTTACTCCCCCCCTGCAATAGCAGGGGGGGTAGTTGAGGGTGTGCAATAACAGGGGGGATGTTTTCAACCCCCCATTAGTCCCCCCCCTGCTTTTCCTGACTTTCGTCAGGACAGACGCAGGGGCAGGCTCTACTTGCGTAGAGGGGGATGATTTCAACCCCCCCTTACTCCCCCCCTGCAATAGCAGGGGGGGTAGTTGAGGGTTGGGGTTGGGTTTAATACATATCCATACCACCGCCGGGGCCGTGTGGCATCGACGGCATCTTCTCCTCTTCGGGCTTCTCGAAGACGACCGCATCGGTCATCAGAAGTAGCCCGGCCACAGAAGCGGCATTTTCGAGGGCGCAACGCGCTACCTTGGTGGGATCGATCACACCCGCCTTCATCATGTCTTCGAACACCTCAGTGCGGGCGTTGAAGCCGAAGGCACCCTTTTCAGCACGCACCCTCTCGACCACCACCGAACCTTCATGACCGGTGTTGGCTGCGATCTGACGGATCGGCTCCTCGATGGCTCGGCGGATGATCTTCACACCCAGCGCCAGGTCACCCTCAAGCTTGAGCTTGTCGAGTGCCGACTGAGCGCGCAACATAGCCACACCACCGCCGGGAATGATCCCCTCCTCTACAGCGGCACGGGTGGCATGCAGTGCGTCCTCGACACGGGCCTTGGTCTCCTTCATCTCGACCTCGGTGGCAGCACCGATGTTCAGGACCGCCACACCCCCGGACAGCTTGGCCAGCCGCTCCTGCAGCTTCTCGCTGTCGTAGTCGGAGGTTGTGGCATCAATCTGCTTGCGGATCTGCTCGCAGCGACTCTGGATGTCCTCGGTCTTGCCGGCCCCCTCGACGAGGGTGGTGTCGTCCTTGTCGATCACCACCCGCTTGGCGCTGCCGAGGTCGCTGACCACAACGTTCTCGAGCTTGAAACCGGCCTCTTCTGATATGACCCGTGCGTTGGTCAGGACAGCAATATCCTCGAGCATAGCCTTGCGTCGGTCACCGAAGCCCGGCGCCTTGACCGCACAGACCTTGAGGGTTCCGCGCAGCTTGTTGACCACCAGGGTAGCCAGCGCTTCACCCTCAACATCCTCCGCGATGACCAGCAGCGACTTGCCCATCTGCGCGACCTTCTCCAGCACCTGAAGAAGGTCCTTCATCATCGAGATCTTCTTGTCGTGGATCAGGATCAGCGGCTCTTCGAGGATTGCCTCCATATTGTCGGGGTTGGTGATAAAGTATGGTGAGAGATAGCCGCGGTCGAACTGCATCCCCTCAACCAGCTCGACGGTTGTCTCGGTGCCCTTGGCCTCCTCGACGGTGATGACTCCATCCTTGCCGACCTTCTCCATCGCTTCGGCGATCAGCTTACCGATTCGTTCGTCGTTGTTGGCGCTGATAGCGCCGACCTGTGCAATCTCATCCCAGTTGGCACCGATCGGCTTGGACAGTCCCTGCAGGAAATCGATCACCTCCTTAACCGCCACATCGATGCCGCGTTTCAGATCCATCGGGTTGGCACCGGCAATCACATTGCGCAGTCCCTCGGAAAAGATGGATTGAGCCAGAATAGTGGCGGTGGTGGTGCCGTCTCCGGCGACGTCAGAGGTCTTGGAGGCCACTTCCCGCACCATCTGGGCACCCATATTCTCGACCGGCTCTTCGAGCTCGATCTCCTTTGCCACGGTGACGCCGTCCTTGGTTGAGGCCGGTGCACCGAACTTCTTTTCGATAAGAACGTTGCGGCCCTTGGGTCCAAGCGTGACCTTGACGGCGTTGGTCAGATTGTCAACACCGCGCTTCAGAGCCTGGCGGGCGTCAAGGTCAAAGTGTATCTCTTTGGCTGGCATTATTGTACTCCTGAAGTTTAGTTGCCAATTTTCGTGAATTGTGGTTTAATCTGGATTACTCGACGACTGCCAGGATGTCGTCTCGCTTTACGATAAGGTAATCCACGTTATCCACCTTGATCTCGGTCCCGCCATACCTGGCGTAAACAACCCTGTCCCCAACCTTAATCAGCTCGGACAGTTTCTTGCGGTTCTCCCTCTCGTGAATAACGTCGTGGCCGACCGCCACGACCTCCCCTATCTGCGGCTTCTCCTTGGCAGTGTCAGGGATTATGATGTTGCCGACCTTCCGCTCTCCCGATTCGACCGGCTTGATGAGCACCCGTTCATCGATGGGGTGAATCTTCATCGTTCCTCCATAAGGTTTTATTAAAGTAATTTGACGATGTTAGCACTCCATTGAAGCGAGTGCTAATAGACTGGCTAAATATATACGAGAGATGAGCTGCTGTCAAGGGGGTTGGCTCAGGATTCTGTATCTATCGATCTTTTTACCGGAATTATAGCTCTGCTTAATGAGAGACCTGTCGTAGGGTGCCGGATCGTTCCCTGCACAATTCTTCGGTGCTGCTGACCTGAGGAGCTTGCTTTCATCGAGCGTGGATGTTATACTTAACGCTATGAAGGGCATACAACCGACCCCTGTTGCCTGGGCGTTGATCATCATCTTTCTGGCAGCAGATGCTGCGTTCGCCCTGCCGCTGTGCGACAGGTTTCCACCGGTGAACGCCTCCATCGCCGGGACAGGCTTCGCCGGGGTAGCGTTGCCCGATGACCCGGCCATCATCTACTGGAATCCGGCCGGGCTGGCGGTGGCGGATCTGATGTCGGCGAGTTTCACCGTGGCGGCTCCTCGTCTGGAGAGCCCCGGCTCGTGGGCTTTCCTGGTCGTAAACAGCTCCAGCGTTCAGAACACACGGTTCGGTCTGGCGATGGTCAGACATTCCGTCGAACTGGACACCCTGAGCTATCGGACCTTTCAGATCATCACCCCGCTGACGTATGGTTTCAAATCCGGGGCTGTGCCGTTCGGGGTATCGTTGAAGTTCATCTCTGAGCGGTTCGAGGACGGCAGCTGGCATTCCGGGATGTCTTTCGACACCGGTCTACTCTGGACTGCAACCAGCGATTTGACATTGGGATACTCCACCAGGAACCTGACCGGCAGCAACCTGCTGGGGTTCAGCTCGGAGAGCTGGTTTGGCGGGGCCTGGCGCGGGGCCCAGATACCCGTCACACTCAGCGGTCAGATCCGCGCCGACCGGCCGTTCGACCCGGACTGGCTCTCGCGACATTTCAACTACGGGCTGAGGGTTTCGCCGCCGGGGTCAATATATATGCTGTCGGGAGGATATGCCCGCAGCGAGGATGACAGCTGGCTGACCGCCGGGGTCAGTAGCAGAAACATAAACAACAACACCGTTATCGAATACACCTTTTCCGTAAATACTACCGGATGGGACGACCAGGCTCACTTCCTGACTTACAGCTACAGTATGAGCCCTGCTATGTTCCCCGGCGGAAAAGGATGGCGGTAGCGGGACACTGGGCTCTGGGCCTCAAAACACCAGACACATCTGCCAGATTCTCCGGCAGTTAGTGGATTTGAAACCTGGTTGTAACCAAAAGTAGTAAGAAGGCCGTTCATTATGACCCCCCCTTTAATCCCCCCCTGCAATAGCAGGGGGGGTAATATGGACAATCAGTAATTGCAAGGAGGAAATAGGGCTAAACCAAATATAGAACGGGGGGAATGTCAGGTAAACTGCAA
Organism: Calditrichaeota bacterium AABM5.125.24; assembly: GCA_002127415.1. Lineage (GTDB taxonomy): Bacteria > Electryoneota > AABM5-125-24 > Hatepunaeales > Hatepunaeaceae > AABM5-125-24. The sequence continues at coordinate 84 of MWJR01000020.1, read as the reverse complement.
CTAAATTATTTCCCGCTGGCAGACGCCATCGTCTGCCAGTTAAGTCATTGTTTTTCCGTCACACGAGGGCGTGTGACGGCGGGC
>MWJR01000287.1 GCA_002127415.1 Calditrichaeota bacterium AABM5.125.24 | reverse complement strand
GCATCTTGGATTTCCATAAAGAACAATATACATCAAACAACCACATTTGTCAACAATATTCTGCACTGATTAATAGTAGTGGTGCTCTACCACCACTACAGGCATCGTTTTCGCACTTTTCGGGTGGTTTTTGGGGCATACTTTGATATAACCAACCACGAGAAATCACGTCAGCGCCCGTCTATGAAGGTCATTTCTGGAGGCGAAATCACTTTCATGCCGGAAAAACCTACAGACGCTGAAAAATCCCGAAAAATAATTTCAATCCTGGGTCCCTTTTCGGTTCCAGCGTGGGTCCCCTTCGATAGTCTCTCACCCACACCCGGTATCTCTAACCCCCTACCCCTTCTCTGAAAAACCTTAATTTGAAAAAAGGGCCGCCACCCCTATTTATCACCAGGTTGATAGTGCAACCTCCAGACTTATTACCCTGAGCATCGGAGAGTGGATCAGTAATAGCTTTCTGAGAAGACCGATTTACCGATACCTGCACCAAGCCAAGCTGAACCCAGACTGCAGCAACCTTTATGGCTGAGAGACCCATATCCACACAGCCATCCTGTCTCCTGGCGTCCAGAGAGGAGGGACCTCATATCACTCAATTGAAGAGCGGTAAAAATTTTATTGACGACGTAATCGCCATAATATCAATACAGTAGAAGCTTGTGAATGATGTGGCGCCATCTTCCTCTTGACATTGGGCCGATGGCCTATTATATTGTTGATTGAGGAAAGATTCATTGGATACTGACTACCTGTTGTGATTGAGGAAGAGGAATGAAGCCCTGGACTAAGACCTTTAATGACCTCTCTGAGGGTCAGGCAGACAATATCGCCTCGCCGGTGGAGTATATGCTGGCGGGGCGTTTTGCGTTCTTCAAAGGGGATTGGATGAAGCGCTGGCTGGCGTTTATCCTTGTTTTTCTGGCAGTTAACATCGCCGCAGCCCAGACCGAGGTCGAGGGGGAGGTGTCGGGGGTGTGGGATGTGGATGGCTCGCCTTATGTTGTAGTGGGAGATGCTGAAGTACCGGAAGACGAGCGTCTAACCCTTGAACCTGGCGTGGAAATGATAATTACAGCCGACAACATTTTTACCGTGCATGGCGAATTCATAGCTGAGGGAGAGGATGAAGAAATCATTCACATAAGACGTCCGAGTTTGGGACCACAATGTTTTTTCTTTGAAGAAGAAGCCTCCGATCGATCGGTCATTGCTTTCGCTCACATTGACAGCATCCTGATAGGTGTCAACGGTTCCTCCCCCACCTTCCGCAACAACCTCCTTTTTGATTCCGGCATTTACCTTCATGACGGCTCATCATCCGACTTCTTCAACAATACGTTTGATTATCCTGATCCGCCCAACTTCAGTGCGATATATTGCTGGGGTGGTCAGGAGATTGAGATTAAATCCAACATCCTTAGAGATGGCAGATTGCGACTAACCCGCGTTAGTGATTGCGTCATCAGTGACACTCATTTACTTGACGGGAACATTCAGTTGGATGTAGTGAGCGATATTACGTTGGAGAACAGCGGCTGTTTTTCACTTTTTATCGGAGATGCGGTAGATCTTTCCGTTGTGAATTGTGAAGCCTCAAATCTTCTGCAGGTAAGCGATGTCAGGAATTTCACTATCAGAGGCGGAGAATATGGCAGCGGTCGCTTGGATCACATACGGAATGGAGCAATAGATTCTTGTTCGTTTGAATCGGGCATCACATTAATGGCGACCGAAATGGCGGTCACCAACACCCAATCAGGTTCGCTTAGCACTTCAGATTGGAGTATTCTCAACATTGAAAACTGCTCTTTTAGTAGCGGATGCTTTCTCCGTGCGACCAATGATATAGACATCGCATTCCGAAATAATGTGGTTGAGGTGCTAAGGATTCACTGTGAAAATACGGTTGTGGAAAACAACACGATCAGCCATTTGGAAGTTTACGATAGCGCTGATCGTTCGACCATTATCCGGGAAAACCGCATTTTAAAGAGTATTCAGTGCAGTAGAGGAACACAACCGTTTTTCTACCGCAATGACATAGGTTCCTGGAATAATGATTCTTTTTATCTGGTGCATATAGATGATAACTCCCGTCTGGGCACCAATCCTCTGTTTGTGAACAACACCTTTCACGAGCAAGAGAACAGCCGCTATGGGCGTCCGCTGGTGAAGGTGGAATATTACGGAGAGGCGGAGTTCTACAATAATCTGTTCCTGGGCGATGGTAACGGGTCCAGCGGCATAAATGTCGACGACCTCAGCGACGTGGACGGCGATTACAATGCCTTCTGGGGGGTAGATCCCATAGCTGAAGGCTACCGGATAGGACGAAATTCCATCGTCGAAAATCCTGGAGTAATGAACCGAAGGAATCGGGACGTTCATCTGTTGCCAAATTCACCCTTGATAGATTCAGGGACGAGCAGATGGAATGAAAACGATCCGGATGGAACCGATCCCGACATCGGGTGCTATTATTTCGACCAGCGGGAAGATCATCCACCGTTTATCGATGGCGACTTTGAAGTTGAAGCCGATCCGTTCAGCGATTTTATCTATGAGGCGCTGGTGGTCGATGACGGTGAAGAGGTTGCGATTCAATTTGAGGGGTTGCCGGAGTGGTTAGAGGTTGTGGATGACGAAGATGGACGCGACGAGACCTTCCGGCTGCAGGGACGACCGCCGCGAGATGGTGCGGAGCATTATGAATTTGTTATCTGGGCGAGGGATGATGCGGATCAAACTGATTCGATGACAGTTGCCTTGACAGTCAATCCGAATCATCGCCTGTGGGGTGAGATCAGCGGAAGGCTGACACGGGAAGGATCGCCTTATGTGGTAATCGCCCCATTGACTGTGCCCGAGGGGGAACATCTTACCATCGAACCGGGTGTGGAGTTGCGATTCCGTCACTATGATGACATTCCTGCGGATGCACGACTTCAAGTCTTTGGTCGATTGACGGCTGTTGGAACGCCGGAAGATATGATAGTGTTCACAGCCGAATCGGAGCGTAGAGGAGTGGAAAGGCACGCAGCAGTTGACTGGCACGGTTTGGTCCTGTCGGGGGATAATCAGGACAGCACGGTAGTATCGTATTGCCGTTTCGAACAAGCACGACGGGGAATTGAGTGTAATAGTGCGCGAAATATTAGAATTTCATATAATACATTCCGCAGCAATTATATTGGTGCTTTAATCTATGGCGAGTCGAGCGCCATAGTATCAAATAACACTTTTTCCGCCTTCGATTCATCATTTTCTACCGCTCTGCGTGTTGGTGAAGAAGGCGCATATCGTCGCGATCGCTCGACGGTAATTATCTCAGACAATAGAATTCTCGGATTCTCCGGTGATCCAGCTTTAGGTCACTCCAATGGCTTTATATTGAACAGCGATTCTTGTGATGTATATCAAAACGTCTTTGTTGATTTTAACTCAACTGTGATTTCAACCAACTTTGCTGGACCTTTGATCCACAATAACATTATATCCAGGTCTTCGATTGGAATTAGGGCATATAACGAGTCATATCCAAGGATATATAATAACATTTTTGTCGGTTTGTATGGCGGATGTTTCTTTCAACCGTTCAGTGATTCGGTAGGATTGAGTTTGAGAAATAATGTTTTTTACGAATGTGACAGTGTGGCCGTTTTATACAGAGAATATGCCTGGAATGAGAGTTATGCATTCGCCATATCCAATAATCTACTTTTTGCAAATGGACTTAATTTCCTTGCTGTTGACATAATGGATCGACAGCTTCCACTCGAAGGTTTAGGAGAGATTATCGATGTTAATGCCAACGGCGATTCCTGCGATGCTTACTACAACATTTTCCTCGATCCTCTTCTGATAGATCCAGATTCTGGAGACTTTCACCTCACCGAAAATTCACCCTGTATAGACGCTGGACTAGATATCGGTCTGCCTTTTGGTGGACGAGCACCTGATATCGGCGCATTCGAATTTGATCCTATAAACTTAGTTAATGAAGGGACATTACAGCCCGATAAATTAGCCCTTTTCCCCAATTATCCCAATCCCTTCAACAGTCAAACGAGGATTCACTTTACTCTACCCCAAGAATCAGGAGTGAAAATTGCGGTTTACGACGTTCAAGGTCGTATAAAGACAGTTTTACTCAATGATCAACTTGAATCAGGGCAGCACACAGTCTCATTTAATGCTGGAACTTTGGCATCAGGGATATATTTCGTCCGTTTGGAAACCGACGGAGAAACCAGAACCAATTCAATGCATCTCATAAAATGAAAGGGAACTCAAATGGAACGGAAAACATTATTTCTCGTCCTCATTGCGCTGATGGCTAATCTGCCGCTCTTCGCGCAGAACATTTATCATGAGGAAGACCTTGTGAATGGGGCAATCATTCCCGCCGGACAGAATGAGTTCTGGTGGAATGAGGATCAGGAACATCCTGATAGAATTTTAACAATCAGCGGTGGCGACCTCACCGTCAACGCTGGGGCGACAATCACATTTGTCGGAGTGGAGCTGCTGGAGTTCACGAATGGTCGAACTTTCGATTGCAACGGCACAGATGTCACTCAAGAGAATACGCGTGTGACTTTCTTAGGCTTTGCAGAAGATCCCGGTGGCGGGGAACGTGAAATCGACGGGGATGAACATCCGGTTGCCATCGACATGCAGAACGGCTCTACAGCCGATATCAACCATACTCAGTTCCAATGGTTCGGCGTGGCGCTTGAAGCGCAAGCCGGGTCAAATGTGAACATAGACCACGGAACCTTCGAAGAGTGCGACATCGCGGTCCGAGACCAGACCAACGAAACACAACTCAACTACTGTGTTTTCGATCAGTTTTGGATCAGTGCTGTTCAGGCGGATGGCGCTACAGGATTCGATTACATAGATTGTGATTTCAATAGCGCTGATGTCGATGGTCCTGTTGAGGTAGGCCTTCTTACGGCTAATCATATTATCTGTGAAGATTGCGATGATGAGTGTCTTATCCAGGATTGCAGTTTCGATCAGATTCACGGTGGGCATCTACCTTTTATGCGCGCCTCTATTCGCTTACTTAATTCCTCACCGATGATTAAGTTCTCAACTTTTAATTATGATGAAATAAATAATGGTACACCGACTGAGCACATAGATGTGTCGGTCGAGGTTGAAGGCAATTCAGATCCGATCCTTTACGGGTGCCGGTCAGTAGGCAGTCCCAAAATACATGTGATGGCTAGCGAAGATCACATCACGATAATAGACTCATGCTATTTCGAGTATTTTCCTCGAGGAGAGGCGGATGACTGTGCAGTAATCATTGAAGATGGCCAAATGGTTGTAAAGAACTGCTATATGATCGATTGCGAATTGAACGTTGTCTTTGTAGACAATGGGAATGCCATACCTTGTGGTGGGAGCGTAACAAACTGCCTTTTTATATACTCGGGCAAATATTGGCAGAGTGGTTTTGAATTCATTGGTATTCAGGTTAATGAAGCTTGGCCCAATCGTATCCTTGATCTTGAGATATCCAACAACGTGTTTTTCAAGCAGGGGCTCTCACAACCTAATGAGGGACTATGGCATGGAGTTGAGTTGTTTTTACCAGAGGAACTGGAATCTAAAGTCAATCTCCGAAACAATATTTTTTACGATGAAGACAACCTGGATTGCAATGAAGAGATCGGAGTTCAGGGCAATCGAGTCGATTTCAACGACGGTTTTAATTACTTCTACCAGATTGAAAACCCATTTGTTGATGCCGGTCAAGTGGATCAGAGTAATGTTTTAGAAGGTGATGATCCCGATTTTGTTGAGCCACCTTTTACGGGAATAACCTTTGAGAATGAACAAGATAGAACTTATAATGTCTATCTTGATTTTGATTCCCCTTGCATTGACATTGGTGATCCAAACGCAGATTATATCGACCTCAACTTTACATTCAACGACGTTGGCATTTATGGCGGTCCCTTGACAGTTGGTGACATGATAGAGGAATTCTTCGGTACTGTAATTGCTCAGCAGCACCACGTTGAGGTTTCCGGAACGGTGCCCAGGAACTATACCTATACAGTAAATGCTGGCACAACTATGGAGTTTGATGCTGGGACTAGAATTTATGTGAATGGTGATCTGAACGTAAACGGCATAGCAGCAAATCCGGCAGTTTTCACATCATGGGACTGGGACCAAGGGGGTCGATGGAGCGGAATTGATTTTGGAGGCACAGGTGGTCACAATTCCACACTGAATTTTGCTCATGTATCTCGTAGTGATTGGTTCGGCATCGGGATTAACGGCACCTGGGTGAATTCGATAAACAACTGCTCAATCTACCTTAATGACCAATATGGAATCATCGTTTGGTGGGGCGATGGTCCGACTACGATCACCAACTGTAACATTTTCGAAAACGGCACTTACGGGATCTATATCGGAATAGAGTGGGAGTCGGAAACTGTGTTCATCGGCGCAGAGGGCGCAGGAAATATTATAAGTAACAATGGTCTATACGGGCTGTATGTTACTGATAATGATTTCCAGTCTGCGGACAATGTTTACCAATATAATGGATTTTATGGTGTCTGGGTTTGGAGAGATTCACAATCCGAATTTGATGGAGACAGGATCGTGCGAAATGGTGCCGTCGGTGGTGGTGGTGCAGGCATCGGTTTCCAAAACGCTGTTGTGCCTGTCCTGATTGATACCTGGAGTCGAAACAACCTCCACCGCGGGATGGAATGCTGGGGCGCCAGCTTCGTTGATATCGCTCCAATGGATCCATCATTCAACTCCTTTGAGAACAACGGGTGGTGGTCGAGGGAACTTGAAATTCCCATGCAGGACGTCGAGGAAATCTATCTATATCGGGACTCGGATGTCCTTATGTGCAATGGACATAACGATATCGCTGATGACCGTTTCGAACCGGTACTTGACATTGTGATGTCGAGATTCCCAAACTTCTTTGGACAAATTGACGGAATAAGCAATTACTTTGGAAATCCCATGGACCCAGCTGACGTTTTCGATCCATTCAATCTTGTCATAAATTTTAATCAACCCTTCGGCTGGGTGGATGACCTCAACGAAGAAAGGATCGCGAACGGACTCATTGCAAGGGCACTTGGAAACTTCCGAGAAGACGACTACGAGGCTGCTCTTGAAATCATGCGGGAGATTATATCTGACTACCCGGATACCAGGGCTGCGGCTAACATCCCATTAATGATGCTGAGGTGTGTCAGAAAACTGGACTTGGATCTTGAACGAACAAGAACATACCTGCTCGATTGGGAAATCGAGGATGAAGACAGCCCAGGTCGTCATATTAATCAGTGCAGAATATTGTTGACAAATGTGGTTGTTTGATGTATATTGTTCTTTATGGAAATCCAAGATGC
>MWJR01000023.1 GCA_002127415.1 Calditrichaeota bacterium AABM5.125.24 | reverse complement strand
GTTCGGACATTGTGGGCACCTCCTGAGGTTAAAGTTATTGCCTTTTCCTCCTGTCCACAATATCGGGGGAAGATCAGTGAACTTTTGGGACGGGAATGGGCTGATTGGGGGGGGTTGTTACTGTCTTCCCCTTATTATAGAACCAGGAAGATGATCATGGCTTCAGATCATAGGTCATTCTGGTGCAAGTGACAGCCAGTGTGATGGACACGATGGAGTTTTTTAGGGTGGTTGTTACTGTCAGATGTTCTGAGAGCGGACCACGAATTGCTGGACAACGTGACACCAGCGGATATCTACTTCAGCAGATGGGAATAGGTCGCAAGGAGGCGGGAGGAAATCAAGCGAAAAACACTGCAGAGTAGACACAGGTTGAACGCGAAATCAGTATGTCAACGGGTCTTGGAAACCGTTGAAACACTCCTAATATTCAATTCAAAATCTGTCCAAGATGTTTTGATGACATACAGGCATCATATTTATCTCACAACCACCCGAATTGTCATCATTCAATCACACCCGTTTTGAATTACTTCGCTTCTTCCTCATTCCTTTATCAGTTCTCGGAATCTTGATCTTTTCGCCGGTCTCGCTCTCAGTATAATCGTAATATTGGCGTTTGTAGTAGTAACCGCTATAATAGCTGTAAGGCCTGTAGTAACGATAAGTATAGTAATATGCGCGGCCAAATCGGAATTCGACCTGGTTGAGAATAAGGCCTAAAATATCAATATTCAAGTGCTTGGTTAGATTGATTGCATGATCAAGAGCCTTTATGTTAGTGAATTCGACTTTAACTATCATGATCATACCATCAGCAGTTTCTGCTAAAACTCTGGAATCTGAACATACTAATATAGGAGGTGTATCTACCAAAATAAAATCGTATTGCGTGCGCAGCTTTTCCAATAATCTCTTCATCTTCTGCGATGCCAACAGTTCCGCCGGATTGGAGGGCGAACTTCCAGCCGTGATAAGAAATAGATTGGCAACGCCGGTATCTCGGATGATGTCTTCCAATTCCACCTCACCGTAGAGATAGTTTGTCAACCCAGGTTTTCTATCTACTTCGAAGTATTTATGCTGAACGGTTTTCCGCAAATCGCAGTCAAGAATCAACGTTCGATTCCCTCCCTGAGCAAAGGACATAGCCAGATTGGCTGTTGTTAGTGATTTTCCTTCAGATACGGAAGGACTTGATATTATGAAGATCTTCTTTGACTTGTCAGATGCTAAGAAATGTAGGGCAATTTTAAGTGAGCGATAGGCTTCCGCCGCGGGCGATTTTTCCGAATAGGATTTTAACAGTTTTTTACTTAATGCTGGATATTTACTACTTGCTACTATAACCTCCTTATCGTCTTTATCTCGGTGTTTAGCAGACCTCCCACTATACCTGTCGGCATCTAACGAGGGGATGGTTCCAAACACTGATAATCCAAATGATTTTCGAATATCATTTTCATCTTTTATAGTGTTATCGAACCTGTCCAGTACTATAGATAATGGGATACCAAGAGCAAATGCTGCCAAGATACCAAGAATCAACTTTTGCGCTCTCTTTCGTGAAATTGGCTCATCAGGTAAACGCGGGGCGTCAATTATTTTGATTCCACCCATCTCCGATTCAACGCGAATCCGGATTTCCTCTCTTTTTTCCAGGAGGATATCGAGTGTTTTTTCTAATACTTCTTTGGCTCTGCTGAGGCTGGCAAATGTTAAGATGTCTTCGGAGAGGTTCGGATGATCCTTTCTGAAACGTTCAATCTGAAGTCTATAAAACTGGACCTGATTTCGAAAATCCGTTTGTCTTAACAAAGCTGCTTCAAGCTCCTCTTCAAGTCTTTGTATAGTAACACCTACATTAGAAACACCATTATTTTCATCCGACGCTGCTGGAGTTACCAGGCTAATCAATTCGCTGCGCACCTGATCCCTCTCAACCATCAGAACTTGAATGTCCGCTTGACTTAAATTAAGAGATTCTAAATTATTAAGAGTCTTTCGGATCCCAGCCAATCTGTTTTTCAGTCTAAGTATCTTATCCTCATCGACCGCCTTAAATTCATTTGTTAGCTCGTTAAGAAGCTCACTCATTTGTCGATCGTAAGAATTGATATTAATGCTTACCATTTCAAGGTTTGCTTTGGCCTCATTATGCTTCCATTCGAGTTCAAACAGCTCTTGAGTAATTCCCGCTTCAATATCCACCATTATCAGTTTTCTTCTAGAGAGGAAGGACTGAAGGTCTTTCTCAGCCTGTTCGAGTTTCGTTGAAATATTTTCAATCTGGCCATTAATAAATTTGGAAATGTGAACAGCATCCTCTCTTTCCAAATTAACAGATCGAGCTTTGAACTTATCAAGTGCAGTTTCGGCTAATATGCGTGCGAATTCCTTGGACTGAGATGTAGCATAAATCTCAATAAAACCCGGTTCGCGACGATTTATGCTGTACTCAATATTATCTCTGACGATAATTGATACCGAATCTCTGGGCATATGTGGATTCGAACTAATGATGTGCTCTAAAACGTCGTCTCGGTAAGCCCTGCTGTCAAGTATTGAGGTGTAGTATTTTTCGGACTTTACATCGGAGCGTGGACCTTCAACTAAAGAAACAGCGTCCAGGAATGATGTCCCCCCGATTGACACCATCACGATAGATGATGATTTATAAACTGTACTTATGTTCAGGAGATAATACGATAGTGGGACTAAAACTATCAAGAAGCTTAATCCCAAAATCCAAGGGCGTTTGAGAACAGCCAAAAACATTGACATAAAAGTAATGGCATCTGATGAAACGCCGGATGGATCCTCGACCGATAACGGATTTCGCCTAATTTGTGTAAAGTTGTCGTTCATTATATCTTTCTAAGTTTTCTGGATTGTACCTTTAGTATCGGTTCGAGACTATGAATCAAAAAGAAACTCAAAGTTTGAAGCTTACAGGTTTGAAAGGATCACAATTGATGACAATACCAGGGCTATATCCCTCATAATACTAACCCACCATGAAGTCTTCTGCCACTGACTATATTCAGTAACCACAATGACATCGCCGGGATAGACCAAAGGGATCCGGTCAGTCAGACCTTTGTTCAGCAGTGTTTTTAGTTTGATCAACTCGGTCTTATGCCTGCCTTCGTGTATGGTAATGTAAATAATGCGATTCATATTCCCATCGGGTAGTGGTCCTCCAGCCATATTTATCATATCCGCGATATTTTCATCCTTGACCGGAATATAAGGCCCTGGTGATCGAACAGCACCCATTACTCGAACGGTTGAGGCGGATGATATTATCGGCACAAATATGATATCGCCGTCTTTTATTTCAGGTATAGTGGATTTCTCTCGATCCGTGAAGAACTGATACAAATCGACAGATATTTCGCGCTGTGATTCGTAATCTCGCCTGCTAATCGTAATTTTTCTCAAATCAGCAAGCTGCGTGGTGCCGCCGGCAATTGACAATACGCCCTGCAGGTTGATAGGTCCCTTAACCGTATATGGTCCGGGTTTATTAACCTGACCTTCAACCGTTACCTCTAACTGAAGGTGTTCGGCAATGCTGATGAACAATTTCGGTCGTTCAACAAACCGCGCCAGGATCGGTTGCAGCACCTCTTGCAGTTGATGGACGGTCATTCCATCAATCGGCACGTTAGCTAACAGTGGGTAATCGGTACTACCATCCTGACGAACCAGTACCGCCTTTGATAGCTCAGGATAACCGAGCACCGTGATATGAACTATGTTACCCGGCTTTATCTGCAACTCAGCACCATTAACTGCTAAGAGGCTGATAAGGCTGAATATAGGTATAAAGATAAAAGGTATGAGCTTTTTCAAAAGATTTCCCCAGCACAACTATATTTGCGAAATAACTTTGGCTGTGTGCCCTCGGGCGATCCCACTTGATGAAATAACAAGGGTTTCAGTGTCGCACAAGAACGCATGAGGTCGTTATCAGATAAAACTTCAAGTTTAATCCATATGCAACCAAAATGCAAGCTATTCATCAATAGTCTCGGTTTCATGCCAATATTTTTCAAAGCTGGACGATCGAATCACTGACATCGCTGGGCTGGTACTCGGGAACCAGCTTCTTCAACTCGGTTCGCAGCTCCATATGATTCAGCTCATATAGCTTTGCGAGCAGCTGCTTCACCTGATCAAGGTATTCATGGTCGACCGCAAGTCTCGGCGTTAAAACGAGCAGGTTGGGCACATCGGTCGATCTCTCCTCACCCTCAAGGAAGAGGCTTTCATGGAGCTTCTCCCCTGGTCTTAGTCCGGTAAATACGATCTTAATGTCCTCGTTCAGCCTGAGTCCGGATAGCTCGATCATATACTTTGCCAGCTCAGCGATGTTGATCGGCTGCCCCATATCAAGCACGTAAATATTGCCGTTCTCCCCGATTGCACCCGCCTGGAGAACCAGCTCCACGGCTTCCGAAATAAGCATGAAGTATCTGGTAACATTCGGGTGAGTGACCGTTAACGGACTGCCGGATTCAATCTGCGATTTAAACTTGGGGATGACGCTCCCAGAACTTCCAAGCACGTTACCGAACCTGACAGCAATATACTTTGTCGAGCCCTCTTCTTTGTGCAACAGGGTTATCTGCTCACACACCCGTTTAGTAGCACCCATTACGCTGGTGGGCTGAACAGCCTTATCTGTCGAGATGAGAATGAAACGTTCGACGTTGAATTTGCGGCATAGTTCGACCAGCACCAAGGTAATCGACAGGTTGTTATCCACCGCTGCCCAGGGGTTCATCTCCATTAACGGCACGTGCTTGTAAGCAGCCGCATGGAAAACTATTGCTGGGTGTTGATGCATGAACACCTTCTGCATCAGATTCATGTTGCAAGCATCAGCAACCAAACAGACCAGGTTCAGGTTCGGGAATTGTCCTCTGAGCATCGCTTCGGCGCTGTATACGTTGTATTCACTGTTGTCTAAAATGATAAGTCGCTCGGGATCAAAGGATGCAGCCTGTAGGCAAAGTTCAGTTCCGATGCTGCCACCTCCCCCCACTACCATAACTGATCTTCCCGCTATCAGTTCCTTTACGGGCGTAAAGTCGAGGTGCACCGGCTTACGGCGAAGCAAATCCTTGATCTCGAACTTTCGCAATTCGTTGATAGTTATCCGGTCTTCGACAAAGTCGGTCAATCCGGGCATAGTCCTAATCTCTACCCCGTCTCCAACCTGATTCCGAATTACATCCAAGAGGCCTCGCACCTCTATGCCCGATAGTGAAGGGACGCTGAAAATAATGTCGCTAACTTGGTGTTTCCTAACCAATTCTCCAATCTTAGTCCGATCTCCTAATACCTTTTTTTCGTGTATGTACTGACCCTGTTTGATAGGGTCATCATCGATTAAACCGATTACGTTCATGCCGGCTTGTCTCGTGTTTTCGATATTGCGCAGTAAAAGTTCACCAGCTTTGCCGGCCCCATAGATGAGCACTCGTCGATAAGAATCCCTATTCTTGAGTGGCCTGCGATCAAAGGTGTACACCCGCCGCACCAGGAACCTTATGCCACCACTAAAAAAGATGACCAGCAGCCAATTGATTAACAATATCGACCTGGACACTTCCATGATCCTGGCAAAGAAAGTCACGCTGACTATTGCCGCCGTGCTAATTGTAGCAGCCTTTATAATTCCTTCTAACACGTGAAGATCCGAGTATCGCCACATTGCCGCATATTGCCTGAATATGGCAAAGCTGGCCAGTTCGATGGCGATAAATAGAGGAATAAATGGGGCTGCCGCGCTTAACTGCTGGACAGTATCAGTTGGGAAACGTATTAAGTAACTGACAAGCCACGCTGCCAGAAAAGCACAAGCGTCCAGGAGAATCTTAACGGTCATCCGGAAGGATGCGTTCTTCAGCCGGTCTAATAGCATTTTTCCTTAATGCAGTATAGACTCTCAAGCGAAGTTGTATTTTTCATTCGCGTTGCGATGTTGCTCCTACGCATTAAAATCAAACGTTGATGTTGAAATACTGTTACAACACTGATTAACTATGCTAATCATTAGCGATGCATATTCAGCCAAAGCAAAGGCAGCTGATATCGCAGGGAAAATGTCCATGCTTCAAGTGCGCTTTCATTGTCTGAATGTTTCAGGTCAAGATGACCGTCGATGGCAAGGCTCAGATATTTCAAGGGGTTATATCTGACTTTCAGTGCCAAATATCGATTAGTTTTTACATCACCACTTGGAAAGGGCTTCCGACGCGCTGAAATGTAACAGGTATATGGATCATACAACATGGAACTATCACCCCAGCGCCGGCCACCGAATTTGAGTTCTAAGAGTGATGGTTGCGAAAATGCTAATCTAACACCAAAGGCAATGTCGTCAGCGTCGTTTCCTATTGGGTGTCCGATCATTTCACTTCGGGTCACGAGGTTCGTGTAACCATAAGAATGCTGCAATGTATAAGTACCAATCCTAAGATAATATCCGAACAATGTAAGACCGACTGGTTTACGTATAGGTGTCCAGGCGAAGCGACAACTGTATCCAAGAGCATCAGGAGCTCCTCTGTCACGATCCTCGCGATCGAGCTGGATATCATCGAGGATAAAAGATCCTGTCAGCCTGAGGGTTGGTATTGGCAGCCAATCAACATTCAAAAAAGGCATAGCATTGGAATGATTGCCTTCAGCGTTATTTTCGCGATCATTCTGTTCCACTTCAAGATGCAACGCGATTGGGTTAAGGAAAGACCAATCCAGCGGGCGATCAGGCCCGGCCAACGTTGAAACCTCCCCCACACTTAAAACAAGGTTGCGCCCGTTCCTGTATTCCAACGCACGACCAACGATGTAACGATTTATGTTAGCGCCATCCGGTGAAGATACTGCTTCCAGAAAACCAAAGAACCAGCGATAAGTAAACCGGCGGTAGTTAAATTGAAGCATCAGCCTCTCCCAGGCAGGCGCATTTCCAGCGAGAAGGAGGTTGTCTTCAGCGAATGGTCCCCATATTTCGCGACTGCGGCCATATTCCACTCTTGTCCACCCATTCTGATAGCCTATGATCGACTGGTCTATTTCGCCGGTATTGAAACCAGCACGGGATATTGTTCGCTTAACTCCTGAATAATGTGGCAGGCTTTCAATCTCATTGGTAGCACGGACATACAAACGAGCGTACCAATTATCACAGAAACGTGCCACTGTCCAGATGAATGGCTGTATCGCCACATGGTTGTAGCTTGAAGCTGCGCCATTTTGCCCGGCAATTCCCAGTCCGGGAATAAAAAGCACGCCAAGACCATCGGTCGATTCATGGTGCAGTTTGTCTGCCAGATTTACATAGTCATTCAGATAGCCATACATCCAATAGAACGCACCTGAAGTCGCATAATTGGCTTGACTGCTATCAAGGAACTGGCAGGTAAGTGGATGGAACGTTGAATTAATCTGCCATAGAT
>MWJR01000172.1 GCA_002127415.1 Calditrichaeota bacterium AABM5.125.24 | reverse complement strand
CTTCTGCACCTCGTGGGAGGTCCTGAAGCCGTCGAAGAACTCGATGAACGGAATCCGGGATTCGAGGGTCGCGGCCTGGGAGATGAGGCCGTTATCCATCACCTCCTGCACCGACCCGGAAGCCAGCAGCCCCCAGCCGGTCGAGCGAACGGCCATGATGTCCGAGTGGTCGCCGAAGATGGACAGGGCGTGGGTGGCCACGGTTCGCGCTGATACGTGGAAAGCCGTCGGGGTCAGCTCCCCGGCGATCTTGAACATACTGGGGATCATCAACAGCAGTCCCTGTGATGCGGTGAAGGTGGTGGTCAGGGCTCCGGTCTGAAGCGCGCCGTGAACAGCGGCTGAAGCGCCACCTTCGCTCTGCATCTCGATCACCTCGGGGATGGTCCCCCAGATATTGCGTTTCCCCTCCGCCGACCACTGGTCGGCCCACTCCCCCATGTTGGACGATGGCGTGATCGGGTAGATGGCGATCACCTCGTTCAGATGATGCGCAACGTAAGCCGCAGCCTCGTTGCCGTCGATGGTTACTATTGGTCGTGACATGATGCAACTCTCGTATGACTCAAAATTTGGTTATTCACCAATGTTGACTATCTTATTTATTCGAATTATAGAAGTTCCGTGAATTTTTCGGTATCTAATCCCGCCTGTTTCAGTATGGCTTTTAGTGTGCCCTTCTTTATGTCCTTGCTGTGAACCGGCACACAGACAACCCGCATTGGCGTGGTTTTGGACTGCATAAACATATGGCTGCCCTTCTGTCGATGCTCCACGAACCCAAACCGTTTGAGAGCCTGAATTACCTGTTTTGAGGTAATCATAGGCAATTTGGGAGTCATATCTACAGCGAAACAGACAGTCTCTCAACTATCGGGCGAGAAGAAGGCGCTTCCTCTGGAACTGACTGACCCAGCTCTAAAAGCGTCTCGATGTATCCCTTAATTGCATCCAGAGCCATGGCTTTTGCTTCTTCAAATGTCTCACCCTGGGTGGCAAGCCCGTTAAGAGCAGGGATATGCACGACAACCCCGCCTTCTTCAGCCGGCTCAAATATGACGGTGTATTCGAACAATCTCATGACAATTTACCCCAAATGTGACGGCTTCATTGCCGTCGATGGTGACTATTGGTCGGGACATGATGCAACTCTCGTAAGACTTAAAATGTGGTTATTTATTGGCTTGACAAATGTTTATTGTCATTCCCGCGAAGCAGTCTGTCCGAGAATGCAAGATTTGGCAAGGCGGAGGCCCCCGTCCGCCATTCAAGTTATTGTTTGGACGGGTGGCCCGGCCGACGCGTGGCCCGGCCGACGCGTGGCCCGGCGAGCTTGCTCGCCGGGTTTCTCATAAGGTGGACGACTGAAGCATGCCCCAGCGTAAGCCGGGGTCGTCCCTCCCTTTTATTGCTGCCGAGCGAGGTAGCGAAGTCTCTCATTTCGCAGCTTCGCTGCAGGCGGGCAGGAATACCCGCCCCACCTGAACCAAACCGCCGATCACCTCTTCCTCTCCAACTCCTTCTGAAATTCCTCCGGGCTCAGCTTGATCTCGTGCAAAATATCACGAATCAGAGGGCGGGCGAGATCGCGACCCTTATGAATCGGCAGCGTAGTAGTTCTGCCGTCTGGATGTCTATAGAATACGTGGCTTCCCTTGCGACGGACGCTAACGAAACCAAGCCTCGATAACAATCGTGCCATCCTTTGATGGCCAACGATGGGCAGTCGCGTCAAACAGAGACCTCAATCAGTTGCAGACCCACGAAACGCGGCAGATCCTCGCGCTCATTACCATATTCCTCAAGACACAACTCCAACACTTCCTTAAGGTTAGCCTGAAGTTCGTCCAGAGATGCCGCCTGGGTATGCGCTCCAGGGACACCGGGCACAATACCCACATAGAGATTGGTCTCGGGGTCAAACTCAACGTATGCAGTGTATGTGTTCATCGCAACTCCATAAAAAAATCGCCATTACGACATAATACGGCCGTGTGGCCCGCCCCCCACCTTCGTGAGGGCAGGCTTGCTTGAAAGCCGGGTTTCAAATCAATCCGCCTTTCGGCGGATTGGGCGGTCAGGAATGCCCGCCCTACTTGATCTCCATCCTCCCCTCCAGCGACTGCTGGAGGGTGGTGTCATCGACCAGCTCCAGGTCGCTGCCCATCGGGACGCCGCGGGCGATGCGGGTCACACGCACCCCGGTCTGCCCCAGCATCCGGGCGATATACAGAGCGGTGGTCTCCCCCTCTGCAGTAGGGTTGGTCGCCACGACCACCTCCTTGATGCCGTCCTGTTTGACCCGCTCCAGGAGCGGCTCCAATCTTAACTGCTCCGGGCCGACCCCGTCGAGCGGCGATATCGCTCCACCGATTACATGATACACACCCCGCCAGCTCCCCGTCCGTTCGATTGCGATGACGTCCCCCGGCTCCTCAACCACGCAGATCAGACTGTGATCGCGGCGGGTGTCGGCGCATATGGGACAGGGATCGGTCTGGGACAAGGTCCAGCAGGTGCGGCAGAACGAAATTTTATCCTTGACTGCCAACAGCGCATCGGCCAGCGACCTGGCGAACTCGCTGTCGCTGCGCATCACATAGAGCGCCATCCTGAGGGCCGACTTACGACCAATGCCGGGAAAGGCTGTCAGCCGCTCCACCAGCGTCTGCACCACCGGCGGCAGACCGGAAATGGTGGATCTCTGTTCCATTTAAGTCTTTGTTTTATGTTCCGGCGGGTATTGTCCGCCCTACCTATCATCAGTAAGGTGGCCGACAGAGCCTGCCCTGGCGAAAGCCGGGGAATGTCGGCCCCCCCGTAACGGTAGTTATAATGTAACAAATTTCCCAAGCTCTGACAAGGGAATACGGTTTGAACGAGATGAGAAGGGCGTGCCGAGGCACGCCCTTTGCTATTCCACATTATGAATATATCCGTCAGGTATGAAACCCGGGCAGCGAGCTGCCCGGGCCACACCATCTGATGGACAGTTAAGCCTCCTTCTCAGGCTTCAGATCTGCCGGACGCTTCTTCAGATTCTTCACCGAACTCTGATATATCACAAACACGGTCGATTCATCGCCGTCCTTGCGGGCTATCCAGCGGTTTTCAGTGTCCGGTTTGGGAATGAAGTCAACCACCACGTGCTGGTCCCCTTCGAGGAAGATCTCCACCGTGAAATCCGGCCTGGCGAAGCTCGGAATGGTGTCGGTGCCGGCGGTCATAAAGTCCATAGCGTTCATCCGTGACAGGGTATTCATAATCCGGTTGAACACCTTCTCATCAGGGGTGAACGGACTGCCCCGCCGGGGGATCACCTGCCAGGATGTATCCGCCTCGACCAGGGTTGTATCCTCCTCCGGTGTGGATATATCCCGCACCAGCTCGACCGTCTCATCCGGGAAGCTGAGCAGGATGCGTTCAATCATCGTTTGGTCGAGGTTCAGTATCTTCTTGTCACGCCAGTCATTGGGCCTGCGGGTGAACGACGAACGCGGCGTCCCGGCCACCAGCAGCACCTTGTCCGAATCTGCACGACGCATATAGGTGTGAGTGTAGTTCTTCGAAGGCTTGCCGCAGTAGAACTTATCTATCACACCACCATCCTTGCCGATCTCGATGTATGCGGCGCTGGTATCGTCCAGCTCGTAATCAACGTATTTATCGGGATTATCGGTGATTACCGCTTCCAGCTCCAGTCCTGCCACCTTCTCGATCAATGTCTTCGTGTAGCTCGGATTGGCGGGGTAATCGCAGGGGTCGGTTATCTTCCAGTGTCCGCCGACCCGCTTCATCGTCAGCTCACCATCCTTGTTGACAATATGCACATAGTCAACCAGGCTGGTGTCCAGCGACAGGAACCTCTCCTTTTCCTGAACGTGATGCCGGTCGGTCGAGGCGATAGCCCAGACCACGAGCTGAATAACAAGTATCCCGATAAGTATCTTAGAAGTGCGGCTCATCGTTTCTCACCTCCTCTGTCGCCGGCCAGGGAACCTTCAGTCGCCATCCTCCGGGCTGAACGCCGAATGCGCCGTCTGAACACCCCGAAACCGATAACCAACAGCGGCGGAACCAGAATGTTAGCCCACTTTACCGTGCTGCGCGCAGTATCGGATACCTCACCGATCGGCCGGCTCGAAACATCCCGTGAGCGGATCGTTATCAGAGCCTCATCCTGGGCCAACCAGTCGATCAGATTGAGCATCATAGTCAGATTATCGAGGCCCGGCACGATATACTGGTCATGAACGAAGTTGGCGTCACCGATGACCACCATCCTGGTCTCGGGTGACTCGGGTATGATTCCCTCATCGCTGACCGGGTTGCCATCCTCATCGATGGGTATCGACCTGTCCTTCCAATAGCTGGTGAACCTGCCCTGCACCAGGACCCCGAGCGGCAGATGTGCCATATCGTAGATCAAAGGGCCTCGCCGGGTCAGGGGATTGATGTCGTATGGCGACGACTGTGTGGTGGACTTCTCCGATGACCAGAACAGCGAGGTTACCGTGACCGAATCCATATCCGCGGCCAGGCTGGTATCGATGCTGCTGGGGAAATAGAGCCGCACCTGGCGCAGAACCTTCAGAGCCAGGTTCTCCCGGTTGAAGTTTATCACCTCCGGGAACAGCGGGTAGGGCACCATCGTAATCTGCCGGCCGTATCGGGTCATAGTCTGGAACGGAAGGGTAGGCGACATCCGGTCCACCACCAGGTCGTCGTTCACCCGGAAGCCGTAGTGCTCAGTCCAGGGGTCGATGCGCAGTGCGCTGCGGTTGGCCTGCATATTCGAGAGGTCGGCGTCCACCTTGTTAAGGCAGATCAGCATCTTTCCCCCCCGCATAATAAACTGGTCGATGGCGAAGCGGTCCTTCTCCGGGATGTCCTTCTTGGGACCGATAAGGCACAGCAGGTCGATGTCATCAGGAATCGAATATCGGGCAGAGAGATCGACCGCCTTGAGCTCATACAGCTTGCGCAGCTCGCGGTCGATCCGGGTTAAATCCTGGCGGAGCAGCAGCTCATCGTGCCCCTCGATAAAGCCGATGGTTTGTGCCTCCTCGGAGGTCACCCGTTTTATCTTGCTCAGAACCTCGTATTCGAGGTTTTCCAGCGACTGCACTACCGGGATAACCTCTTGACGGTCCTCGTAGATGAGCACCATCCCCAGGTAGGCCAGCCTGAACTCAACCTTGTCCTTCTCCATCACGTTGACCTGTATCGGCTCCAGGCGGAACTTCTCTGCCTCCTTTTTCAACTCCTCTTCATCCGCCGGGTCGAGGAACTCATAGCGCATCCTGCCGCCACCGTAAGCCTTCATCTCGGCCAGCTGATCCTCGACATAGCGGGCGATGTTGTTATAAGGCGCCGGCAGCTCGCGGGTGAAGTATGCCTTGATGGTCAGGGTCTCTTCGAGGTTCCGCAGGACATCCCTGGTGACGTCTGACAGGGTATAGACCCTGTTTTCGGTCAGGTCGATCCGTCCGAACAGGTCGCTTGAGACCAGGTTGAACACCACCAGGTTGACCACGATGAGGAGCAGGTTTATCGGCGCGAAGATGTCGCTCTGTTTTAACTTCATAATATCTCCCCCTCCTCAAGGCTGACGGCGCGCCGCCAGCGAACGGGCGGCAAGATAAAGCGCCAGCACTATCAATGACAGGTAATAAACGATGTCCCGCGTGTCGATGACACCGCGGGAGATGTTCTGGAAATGGTGTTCGATCGCCAGATATTCGACAGGCGTAACCAGCCAGATGGGCAGCAGGAACAGCACCTTATCGAGGAGGAAGAACACAAACACCAGAAAGAAGCTGACGATGAAAGCCACAACCTGGCTCTCGGTCAGACTGGAGCCGAAGGTGCCGATGGCAAGGTAGGCTGCCCCCATCAGCAGCAGCCCGATATAGCCGCCGATCATCGGCCCGGGGTCCATATCTCCTAAAAGCGCCACCGTGATCGCATAGACCAGAGTGGGCAGGATCATCGCACCAAGCAGGGCAAGCGAGGCGAGGTATTTACCTGTGATGATTGCCGTGTCACTGATCGGCATAGTGACCAGCAGCTCCATCGTCCCCGTCTTCCGTTCCTCGGAGATCAGACGCATCGTTATCGCCGGAGTGAAGAACAGGAAGGTGAACGGAATGATGCCGAACACCACCCTGAGGTCCGCCTGCGCCACCACGAAGAAGTTGGTGGTGAAAAACCAACCGGTGACCAGCAGGAAGATGGTTATTACAACATAAGCTATGGGGGAATCGAAATAGGCTCGCAGTTCCCGCTTGAAGATCGGCCAGACGTTGTGCATATAGCTTCCCCGATTATATCCTTATTGTCATCGCGAGCGAAGCGAAGCGATCTTTAGATTGCCACGGCGCTGCGCGCCTCGCAATGACACTAACCTTTGCGACTTTGCGTGAGGTTCTATTCATCCATCGTCAACTGGTGAAAGACCTCCTCCAGGCTGCGCACCTCCTTCATCAGCCCGATGATGGTCCATCCAGCGTCAATGGCGGCTTTGAAGATATGCTCGCGGGGATCACTCCCGACATCAGCCATGATGATGAAATTGCGTCCCTTCGCCTCGTCAGGGTAAACTTCGCGCACCTCCGCGACCCCCTCGACCTGCCCCAACCGATCAGCGACGCCGTTACCCTCCACTAACAGCTCCAGGTTGATGATTGCTTTTCCCTCTTGGTCGAGCTGCAGCTCCGCCAGCGTGCCGTCGGCGACGATCCTGCCCCGATGGATGATGACAGCCCGGCCGCAGGTGGCATCGACTTCGGACAGGATGTGGGTCGAAAGGATGACGGTCTTGGCCCGCCCCAGCTCCTTGATCAGGCTGCGGATTTCAACCACCTGGTTGGGGTCGAGTCCGATGGTCGGTTCGTCGAGGATCAGTATCTCCGGGTCGTGGATCATCGCCTGCGCCAGACCGACCCGCTGCCGGTAACCCTTCGAGAGCTGCGAGATATCCTTGTGCAGCTCATCACCCAGACCGCAGATATCGACCATCTCACGGATGCGAGCCCCCCGCCTCTCCTTGGGGATGTCGCGCAGTTCCGATATGTAGCGCAGGAAATCCACCACGTTCATCTCGCCGTAGAGCGGGTTGATCTCCGGCAGGTATCCGATCATCCGGCGAACCTCGAGCGAATCCTCCAGAACGCTGTATCCCCCTATGGTCACATCACCTTTAGAAGGCGGCATAAAGCAGGTGATAACCTTCATCGTGGTGGTCTTGCCTGCGCCGTTCGGGCCGAGGAACCCCACTATCTCGCCGCGCTCGACCTTGAACGAGATGTCGTCCACGGCTGCCTGGTCGCCGTATAGCTTGGTTAAATGGCTGATATCGATCATGGATAAACCTCTAACTCTGGCCTCAGGCTTCGGGCTTCTCAGCCTGTCCGAAAATGTTGAATCCGGCAAGGCGGACGCGGGCGTCCGCCAAGTAAGTGATTGTTTGGACAAGCGCACGAGA
>MWJR01000024.1 GCA_002127415.1 Calditrichaeota bacterium AABM5.125.24 | reverse complement strand
CCTTCCAAATGGGCGCGAACAGCCCGTTTGCGCAACGCTTCCTGCGCGGAAGGTGATAGCGATCTTGCATCTTGGATTTCCATAAAGAACAATATACATCAAACAACCACATTTGTCAACAATATTCTGCACTGATTAATATGTCGTAGATGTCAAGACTCATCGTGAAGATACAAAGTTCAATATGCCAAATCTTACATCGGTGGAGCGGCTCGCACGATTCTATGAGAGCGATTCAAACTACTTTGTGTTGCTTCTGGTGAAGTATTCATTGGAGGGAACCCATGTTGTTATCTCGGACGTGAATTTTGTCCCTATTGAGTTTCTGGATTGGGATTGTCTTACCATTGGTGCTTTGGGTTGGGGACAAATACAGATCG
Source organism: Calditrichaeota bacterium AABM5.125.24 (assembly GCA_002127415.1). Lineage (GTDB taxonomy): Bacteria > Electryoneota > AABM5-125-24 > Hatepunaeales > Hatepunaeaceae > AABM5-125-24. The sequence goes on along the minus strand of MWJR01000024.1, from coordinate 7,202 downwards.
CGAACTCGAATCGCATAATTGTTAAACGACACAACTCTCGCAAGCAATGGATGATCGAACTTTGTGATATTATGCTGGAGTTTTACCCCAAGGAGATCGGTAAGATCGGTGAGCGGATCGAGTATTTCAGGAGAGTGAAACAAAGATGGTTGACAGCCCCTTAATGCGTGCATCGAACGATCAGCCAAATTCACAGAATATGGAATCGCCCAGTACCTCCCACATACGTCAGCAATTCATAGACTTCTTCCTCGAACGCGGGCATAAGCATGTTCCGTCGGCGCCGCTGGTGCCGGCCGACGACCCAACCCTGCTGTTCACCAACGCCGGGATGAACCAGTTCAAGGACGTGTTCCTTGAGCAGGGGAGCCGTCCCTACAGTCGCGCCGTCAACTCCCAGAAGTGCATCCGCGTCTCAGGCAAGCACAACGACCTGGAATCGGTCGGGACGTCGCCCCATCATCACACCTTCTTCGAGATGCTCGGCAACTGGTCGTTTGGCGATTACTACAAGCGCGAGGCGGTGCGCTGGGCGTGGGAGCTGGTGACCAAAGTGTGGAAGATCGACCCGTCCCGGCTTTATGCCACGATCTTTCAGGGGGACGGTGATGTTGAGCAGGACGAAGAGGCTCATCGGGCCTGGATAGAAGAGACCGGTCTTCCACACGAACGGGTCTCTTTACACGGCCGCAGGGATAACTTCTGGGAGATGGGCGAGGTCGGGCCGTGCGGACCCTGCAGCGAGCTGCACTACGACCTCGGCCCGGATGCCTGCCGTCGTCAGGATGAAGAGGGTCACCAGTGCGCAGTCAACGGCGACTGCGGACGGATAATCGAGCTGTGGAACCTGGTCTTTATCCAGTATCGCCGTGATACAGCCGGCAAGCTGCATCCGCTTCCTAATAGACACGTCGATACCGGCGCAGGTTTCGAGCGCTTCCTGATGGTCATCGAAGGGGTGAGCTCGAACTTTGAAACCAGTTTGTTCAGACCGCTCATCGACCGGATCGCAGAGCTGTCCGGTGAACCGTATCAATCGGATCATCGCGGCATACCGCATCGTGTAGCAGCCGACCATGTCAGGGCGCTGGCGTTCTCACTGGCAGACGGGGTGCTGCCTTCCAACGAGGGGCGGGGCTATGTTATGCGAAGGATACTCCGGCGCGCGGCCCGCTACGGCCGGGAGATCGGCCTCGAAACCCCGTTCCTTTACAAGCTGGTCGATCCGCTGGTGGCGGTGATGGGTGATGACTACCCCGATTTGAAGGAGCGCTACAGGCACATCGTGGGGGTCATCCGGGCCGAGGAGGAGGGCTTCGCCCGCACCCTGGGCAGGGGGCTTGAGCTGTTCGGGGCGGTGGTCGAAAGGCTCAGGCAGGATAAGAAGACCGTTATCCCCGGCGACGATGCCTTCAAGCTGTCCGACACCTACGGCTTCCCGCTCGACCTGACCGAGCTGATGGCACGCGAGCGCGGTCTTCATGTAGATACAGAGCTCTTCGAGAAGCTGATGGCCGAGCAGCGGGTCAGAGCCCGAGGGGAGGATAAGTTCACCGTCCCTGGTGGGGAGTTCGTAAGCGGACTTAAGAGCGAATTCGTCGGTTACGACCAGATTGAAACCACTGCCGAGATCCTGTCTGCCAAAGCTATTGACGGACAGCTTGAGATCGTCCTGGACCGGACGCCGTTCTATGCAGAAGCTGGTGGTCAGGTTTCTGATAAAGGCTGGATTGAAGTTGGCGACGTCATTTATGAGGTAAAAAATGTGGTAAGAGTTGGCGAGGCGGTTGTTCATAAGGTGGAACTTCAGACAACCCCCCCTTACTCCCCCCCTTCAATAGAAGAGGGGGTAAAGGTGGTTGCGCGTGTGGACACGATACAGCGCTTGCCCACACAGTCCAACCACACCGCCACCCACCTTCTGCACACCGCGCTGCGCAGGCATCTGGGTCAGCACGCAGCCCAGGCAGGTTCATTGGTGGCGCCGGACCGGCTCCGCTTCGACTTCACCCACTTCGAGAAGGTGACCCCGGAGATGGTCGAACAGATAGAGCGCACCGTCAACCAGTCCATACGCGCCGACTATGAGGTAACGTGGTATACCCTGCCTTTTAAGGATGCCATCGACAGTGGGATAACCGCCCTGTTCGGCGAGAAATACGGCGACGAGGTGCGGGTGATTCATATCGGCTCGAAGGATAATCCGTATTCGCGGGAGCTGTGCGGTGGCACCCACGTTCGGCGCACCGGTGAGCTCGGTCTGTTCCGGATCGTATCGGAGGGGGCGGTATCGGCGGGGGTCAGGCGGATCGAGGCGGTCACCGGCGAGGCGGCTATAGATCTGACCCTGTCGGAACATCGCGGTCTCGAAAAGGTGAAGGATCTACTTGGTGCGCACGGAAGCGACCCGGTGGAAAAGCTGGAGAAGACGCTCGAAGAGAAGCGCGCACTGGAGAAGGAGTTTGAACGGCTGTTGACCGTCTGGGCCAATGGTGCGGCGGTCGAGCTGGATGCAGCGGCAACCTCGGTTAACGACGTGGATGTGATAGCCCGCGGATTTGAAGGGCTTGAGATTGAGCGGCTGAAATTGATCGGTGATTCCATAAGGAGCCGCAACTCTCGTGCTGTCGCGCTGCTCACCAGCCAGTCAGCCTCCGGCAGCGGTCATATCTGCTGTGTGGTGGGGGATGCACTGATCGCTGAGGGTAAACTGAAGGCGGGCGAGCTGGTGGCTCAAGCGGCGAGGGTCGCCGGCGGCGGCGGCGGCGGTCGTCCCCATATGGCTACCGCCGGCACCAGGCATTCTGACCAATTGACGAAGGCGGTCGAGCAGTTCCCGGCCATCGTCCGTGAGGCCCTGGAGGGGGGGTGAGCCTATATAATCGGTTATTTCCTCGGGGCAAGGGTGGGCGGCTCTGGGTGCTACTTGATCCGGACAGCCTCCCGCGTCGAAGGCTGATACAGGTCGCGACTGCCGCACAGCAGGATGGGGCAGTCGCTATCCTGGTGGGGGGGAGCTTCCTGTGCAAGGATGACTTCGGATCGGTCGTTCGGGCGTTGAAACGTGCAGTCAATCTACCGGTGGTCCTGTTCCCCGGTAACAGCGGTCAGCTATCCCGCTATGCCGACGGCATTCTCTTCACGTCGCTTCTCTCCGGACGCAATCCCCAGTATCTGATAGGCGAGCAGGTGATGGCAGCTCCGATCATCCGCCGGATGGGGCTTGAAGCCATCCCCACCGCCTATCTTCTGATCGAGTCGGGCCGCACCACCTCGACCGAGTTCGTCTCGGACACCCGTCCCATCCCCCGCGATAAGCCTCAACTGGTGGCAGCACATGCCCAGGCCGCGGAGCTGTTCGGGATGAAGGCCGTCTACCTTGAGGCCGGCAGCGGCGCTGAGCAGCCGGTGCCACCGGATGTAGTGCGGGCAGTGAGAAAGAGCGTATCTATATCTCTCATCGTCGGTGGGGGGATTGCCAGTCCGGAGGCTGCGGTGACTGCTACCGAAGCCGGCGCTGATGTAGTGGTGGTTGGAACGGCGGTCGAACGAGGGGGCCGGGAGATAATCCACCGGATAGCATCTGCCATAAAAGGTGGTCGTAAGTGATATTAGGCGCTCACGTCTCCATTGCTGGAGGTGTTTCCAACGCACCGCTGAATGCGCAGAAGCTGGGCATCAACGCCTTTCAGATCTTCACCAAGAACCAGAATCGCTGGAAAGATAAACCGCTCGAACCCGCCGAGGTCGAGAAGTATCTGGCCAACTGCGAGAGCTGCGACATACGCCGAACTGTCGCGCATAGCGCCTATCTTATCAACCTCTGCACCACTGATAATGGTAAGCTGAAGATGTCCCGCAATGCCTTCCTGGATGAGATGATGCGCGCCGAGCAGCTCCGGATACCCTATCTGGTGATGCACCCCGGTTCGCATTTAGGAGCGGGCGAGTCGGAGGGGATCCGACTCATTGCTGAGTCGCTGCGGATGCTCTTCAACCAGCAGCCGGATGGGAAGGTCAGGGTCCTGCTCGAAACTACAGCCGGTCAGGGAACCAACCTCGGCTACCGCTTTGAGCAGATGGCCGAGCTGATTGAGCTGATCGACTGCGACGCACGGGTCGGAGTCTGCCTCGATACCTGCCATATCTTCGCCGCCGGCTATGACATCCGGACGCCTGATGCCTACGAGGCCACTATAGCCGAGTTCGACCGGGTGGTGGGGCTGGACAGGCTCTATGTCTTTCATTTCAACGACTCCAGGCGGGAGCTGGGAAGCCGGATTGACCGGCACGAACATCTCGGCAATGGAAAGATCGGTGTTGAGCCTTTCAAGCTCTTCGTTCAGGATCCCCGATTTACCGACCTGCCGGGCCTCATTGAGACCCCCGGCGATATGGAGGACTTCGCAGGCAACCTCGATATCCTGCGGGGATTGGAGGGTGAAAAGTAGGGTGGCCCGATTATCTGCTTAATAATTGAAGTGGGGCGGACATTCCTGTCCGCCTTATGATAACCCGGTTGGTGTGGAATGGGTCCTGCCGAGTCGCTTGAGCTCAATGCCGGTGATGCCGTCCTGATTGTCCAGCTCCGCGCTATGGGGGATATGCTGCTCACGACCCCCCTTCTGCGTCAGTTCAAGCGCACCTATCCCGATGTCCACCTGGATGTTCTGGCCGAACCACTTCCGGCCAGGATTCTGAGTCATAACCCCAACCTCCGCCGCGTTCACGTAGCCCCTCCCAGAGGTTCAAGTCCATTCGACTACCTGCCGATCCTCAAATCAATTCGTCGGGAGCGCTACCGGCTGGCGGTCGACCTTATCAGCACCCCGGGTTCAGCTCTGCTGACCCGGCTGTCGGGTGCTGCCGAACGAATCGGCTACCGCTTGCGAGGGAGGAGCTGGGCCTACACCCGACCCGTCAACCGAAGATCCCGACCGATTTACAACCCCCTGAGCAAGTTCAACATGACCAGGGAGCTCGGTATTGAGCCCGAAGGGATGAAGCTCGACATCTTCATCGGCGCTGAGGAGGAGGCTGCAGCCGACGAAATATGGAACCGTCCGGGGTTGAACCGGAGGGACCTTGTGGTGGGTCTGGCGCCGTGGTCGAAGCGCCCCTGGCGGAGGTGGAATTTCGACGGGTGGATCAGCCTGATAAGGAGGCTTTCCAACGAGTTGAAGGTTACCTATCTGCTTTTCGCAACGGAGGGTGAGCGGGAAGATCTGCTGCCTGTCGAGAAGGCCTCCGGGCTGGAGGTCTATTGGGCGGGCGCTACCGACATCTTACAGACGGCGTCGCTCATTCGTCGCTGCCGCACGATGTTGACCCTGGATAACGGGCTCAAACATATTGCCGTTGCGATGGGGGTTCCGACTTTGACCATCTATACCGGTTCGGACCCCAGGGTCTGGAACCCGCCCGACGATCCGCGACACATGTATATTGTTCTGGAATCAATAAGGTCAAAAGTCCAAATTGATAAAGCTATAGATATTATTAGAAACCTTCTCCGGGTTACGGCTACAAGATGAGCGTCGATTGGCATAAGATAGAGGAATATACCCTCATATTAACAGCCATAACGTTACCACTCTCGATATTCGCAGCGAATGTTGCATTGTCCCTCTCTCTTCTGTTGTTAATAAGGCGATTGATATTTGACAGGGAATCTATCGGGCATCTGTCAGGCGGGATAACCATTCCGCTTATATTTTATCTGGCGGTCGATTTCATCGCGGTTTTCGCATCTGGATACCCGGTTCATATAGCGGATTTTTTTGAAGATAAGTGGGTGTTGGTGGCATACTTCATTGCTTTTGGACTGGCTCGCGATCCTCAGATGATAGGTCAAGCGGTTTGGGGTATGCTGGCTGCCGGCTTTCTGATGGCAGTATACGCTGTGTATCAGTTTTTATCAGGCTATGACCTGCTCCGGGGCACAGAATTAGAGCCAGTCAGTGGCGGATATATGGCAGTGGGTGTGTTCACCCATCATTTGACATACGCCGGTATTGCGCTTATCGTGTTTCTGACCGCCTTATCCAGGGCGCTCTTTGAACCCCGAAGCTGGAGAAAATTCTGGATGCCCGGACTTATTCTACTAACCGGTGTCGGGCTTTTTGTCAGCTATGGCCGTAGTGGCCTTATCGGCGCCATTGCAGGCATCGCGGTGCTGATAGCTGTTGCCGGGAAACGGCTCAGAGGTTACCTTCTGGCAGCGGGAGTGGCGGGTTTCATCTTGATGCTCGCAGTAACACCCGGTCTGACCGAGCGGTTTATGAACGCCTTCAGCAGCGGGGAGCACAGCGAAGGGCAACGGGTGAGATTGTGGTTATCATCTGTAGAGATCATCAAACATCATCCAATCTTCGGAGTGGGGCAGAGTAACTTTGGATTGGCATTCGAGAAGTTCCACCGGCCGGGGTATTACGAGAACGCCGCCCATCCGCATTGTGACCTCCTGTCGGTGGCGGTGGATGGTGGTATCATTGCGCTGGTGCTGTTTTGTTTTGTGTGGGTGACTTTTTTTAAGAAAGTTATACGTGTATATAGACTTGCTTCAGAAGGTAGCACTATTGATTGGATACCGAGCGCGGGCTTTGCGGTGGCTGCTGCCATCTTGACCGCCGGACTGTTTCAGAACTACCTTACGGATGCAGAGGTGGCGAATATGGTTTGGTTTACGGTCGGTCTGACTATGAGTGCAGTAATCCTGAACAGTAAGCTCAAGAGTGGTTAAGCTCTCAGTCGCCATAATAGCCCACAATGAGGCTGCCATTATCGGCGAGGCTCTGGCGAGCATCTCCTGGGCTGACCAGGTGGTGGTGGTGGATTGCGGCTCTGAAGATGATACGGCCCGCATCGCCGCCGATGCAGGTGCGGAGGTTCATCACGAATCGAACCGCACCAACCTCAACCAGAACAAGAACATCGCCATCGGTCACTGCCAGGGGGAGTGGGTGCTGGTGCTGGATGCCGATGAGAGGGTTCCCGACCCTCTGGCAGGCCAGATCAGGCGCGTTGTCAACGAGGGCACCCGCGACGGCTACCTTATCCCGCGTCGCAACCACGTGCTCGGACGCTGGCTGCGCTACGGCGGGCAGTATCCGGACTGGCAGCTTCGCCTGTTCCGGAGTGGGCGGGGGAGGTTCCCGGCCGAGCATGTCCACGAACGGGCGAAGGTCGAGGGAACCGTCGGC
>MWJR01000025.1 GCA_002127415.1 Calditrichaeota bacterium AABM5.125.24 | reverse complement strand
GCCTCAGAGTGGCGTATCCTGTCTCCGCGAGCATATAACCGACGTTTGTCGCCGAGTTGAACGGATTTGGGTGGATATCCACAATGCCGAACTCGAGCGGCAGCGATGCATCGGGTGTATCATCCGCATCAAAACTGATGATGGCTGTAATGTCGATGAAGGTCTCTCTGAAGGCAGCGTTGTGTTTGAACCTCAGTTCCCCTTCGAACTGGTCCGGCAGCGGCCGGATATGTATCGGCTCCGGGAACAGCGTCAGCACGAAATCCTGGGTCTGACCGGTGAGGAGCTCCCCCTCGGTGGTGTCGAGCAGCAGCCAGGCTGTGTTGCTGTATAACTGCCAGATGTCAATACAGTCATTGGGCCCCGCATTGGAGAGCGTCATAAAGACCCAGGCGAAGGGATCGGTCCTATCGGTTATGAAGGCTCCACCGGGCGATCCGCCACTCGGGGGTTCGAGGTATGTCACAAACATAGTGTCTTCGTCATCGGGGTTCATCTTGTGCACCACCTGGCGGAGGGTTTCTCGCTCCTCGTTAAAGATATAGAGGTTGTAGCCGTGGGGGTCGTCGGGCCAGTATGCCAGGCCGTGGATCCGCAGATCGTGTCGGTCGAGGCTCTTCTGCGTGTGGCCGGTTCGTTCAACCCCGACGATGTTGGAGGTGATATCACTAATCCAGAGCAGTTTACGGTCGGTGTCCCATGTCAGTGCGGTATTGCTATATCCGGGACCCTCAAAATGGACGCGCAGATCACCTTCCGTTGTGAATCCGAAGACCTCCTCCTCGCCGGCCCCCCATATCAGCTCGCCGTCCCAGGCCAGGTCTTTCATCCCACGAGGGGCTTCGCCGACCTGTAGAAAACTGTCGACCAGGGCTCCATCACGGTCCAGAATGTAGATCAGGTTGGTATCATCACGACCTTCCCACCAGTTGGCACCGGAGATGTAAAACAGATTGTCGATGAAGACCACCCCCTCCAGCCTCTCGTCCTGCAGGGCCTGACCGGCGCCGATAGAGCGCCGCAGCACCCAGGGATCGACCCCTGCAGCACCACGGTTCCTCTTCTCCGCTGACCACACCAGGGGGCCGTTTCCGCTGTTTTCGACCGAGAATTCGATGTCGGTCGGCTCCAGCGGGGGATTGAACTCTTCGGTTATCTGATCGATGGATGGGGTGAATTCCGAGTGCAGGAGGCCGAAGTCAACCACCAGGGTATCTCCTCGACCTACGTGCAGACCGGCCCGGGTGGAGTCGAGGTATCCGGGCATCGAAGCGCTGACATCAAGGTCGAAGGCCATGGCGTTTTCGATCCTCCAGAAGCCGTCCCACTCGGTCACAGTGTTGGCCCCTGAGGAGGTCCAGACATCGGCGCCGTTAAGACCTCTGTTGTCGTAGGCGTCATAAACAAATCCTTCCAGTATTCCGCTCTCGAAGGTCGGGTAGGCGCCCAGATCGGCCCGTGATCCGTCTGCGTCGTTGGGTGAATCGGGGTCCCCTACGTCAATACAGGGTGAATCTTCCTGCAGGTTGTAATCGCGATCCCGCGGTGAGACGAAACGGGGATCTTCTTCGATGTTACCGTCCAGCCAGTCGAGGCTGAAATCGCCGGTGGCTTCAATCGCCTCCCATCCACCTGTCAGGTCTGTATATGCGATGGTGAGTTTGTTGATGCCGTTGAAGTTTTGGTCCCGTCGCATCTGGATCTGAATATTGTCATTCTCCCAGACTATGCCGTTGAGCAGGATGACCTCGTTGTCGGTGTTCTCGGTATACATCCTGATCCCGCCCACCTGGTCGGAGCTGTTCCTGGAGACTGTGACGTTTTTGAGGTTGACGGCGCATCCGTTTCGGATGTCGATGCCGCCGACCAGATCGGACTCGTTATCGGTTACCGCCACATAATCCAGATCGACGTCGGAGTTCTCGATATATATTCCCCCCGCTTCATCCGCTGAGTTATCGAAGATATGGCAGTGCCTCAAGGTGACGCTGGATTGGTCATATATCCCGATCCCGCCTCCATAAAGGGCGGAATTGTCTGTGATGCGGACGTTGATAAAGGTGGGGCCGGTGGTGCGGGTGCAGTAGATCCCGCCACCGTTGGCGGTTACGTTGTTGTCGGTGATGATCAAGTTGCGCACGGTGGGGCTGGATTCCCGGAGGTAAATCCCGCCGCCGTAGTCGGTTGCACCGCTGTTGCGGACGGTGAAGCCGTCGATGATGGACGATTCGTCCTCACTGTTTGTAAATACAACCACGCTACGGCCGCTGTTGTTGCCGTCGATGATGGTCGAGTCTATGAAGGTCTCATCGCCGGTCATCAGCATAAGGCTGGCGACGGTGATGGCTTTTCCTCCAAAATCGACCCGCTCGATGTAAATCCCCGGCTGAACCAGGACCGTATCACCGTCATCGGCTGCGGATATCCCTCTTGTGATGGTTCTCTCGCCGTCGGGAACGTTGATGATCCGGGCCTCGAGCCGGGTTCCACACAGCATCACCAGAGCTAAGGCATTCAACAGGTAGAGCGTAATCCGGTTCATGTTAGGTCTCCTTCTCAGGCATTGTGGTGAGAGGATAAATATCTGTTATTGATATGTGTTGCCATTGCGAGTTCGGCACATGCCGGACGAAGCAATCTTAGAGGTTGCTTCGGCGCTTCGCGCCTCGCAACGACATATATGAATTGTTCATACATTTTAACCCATTTTCACTACTAAATCAATACCATTTTGCGTCCGGCGGAGGATTTTTTGGCCTCGAGGCGGCAGAGATACAGCCCGGCCGGCAGCGAGGCGCCATCGATAACCGTGTTGATGACCCCGGCTTCGAGCCGGGGCCCGAACAGCAGGATCACCGAGGCGGTCTGGAGGTAGATAGTGATAGGTCGCGTAATCTGTATCCCTGCTGAAACCGTTGGATTCATATTCAGGATCTATTAACCGTCCTGATCTCAATGTAAACAGGTCGAGGACGGATTGCAAGGGGCTGCCGAACCGGATCCGCGTGGAAGTCCTGTAGAATCACCAACTAAGGGAATAGTGACCGGGGACATAAGAGCCGCGTCGTCATCGGTTAGTATAAGCTGCATAACTGTCGGCCATGGCTCCGAGCGCCTCGAAGGGGGTTGACTGGCCGGTGGTGAGAACGTTCCCTAAGCCGATGGATCCACAACGGATGTTTAATTATTTGTTTTTTCCGAAAATGAGTGCACGTGATTGCACCGGGGCCACCTTTTACATAGATTCCTGGTTGGGGAAGGGATATATGGGCTGCCGTTCAGTCTGCGGTGAAGGTTGGAAAATTTCGCAACTACCGCTTGACAAAGTAAAGTTATATACTTATATTCAACCTGATTTGAGGTCATCATCGCGTCTCTATTCGGAAGACCGGCTCTTCGTGGGCAGATAGTCTCGGAACTGGATCCACGGGTTGGTTGAACGGATATGAGAAGACCCCGTCAACTGCGCGCAGTTAATCCTTGGTATGGTTGGAGGGCGTCAGGTGTGGACGCGCGTGTCCGCAGTCTGCCGTCGTCGGGGGCTGTCCTACAGCCAAAGGCGGGGAAGCATAAGTGTGAGGGTCTTTATGAAGCGCATCATAATCTGTTTGGCAATTACTGTCGCGCTGGCGGCTGCATGGCCAGCCAGCGGCGCACAGTTCTTGGGTGGGAAAGGTTTCATCCATACCAACTCGGCTCTGGTTCTGCCACCCGGCGCTCTCGACTTCAGTTTCTACGCACGGGGATATTTTGTCTCTCTGACCACTGCAGGTGATGAGGAATGGACACTCTACAACGGGTGCAGCGCCCTGGCGACCACCTTCGGCTTCACCCGGAGGGTTGAGCTTGGCTTCACCCAGATCCTGTATCAGGATCTGAATCTTACCCATAGAAAAAGCGGGGATCAAATAGCCTATATTATCCCCGGCGACACCTACCTCAGGTTTAAGGTCGGTGGTTACTCTATCGGCAGCAAGATCTTCTGGGGGTTCATGCCGATCCTGCGCTACCGGGTGGGTCTCTACCACGACATTCATCTGGAGCCGTATGAGAGTAATGGGGTGGAGGTTGAACTGGTAACCTTATGGTCATACTACGATAAACCGCTCTACCCGGGCGAAGCCTTGTCCATACATCTTAATCTCGGTTTTCTGCATCATAACGACCAGGAAGAGATGGGTGATGCCGCTCAGTCGATGAACTTCCTGTTGGGGGCGGTTTATCCCATGCAACGGTTTGATTTAGGTCTCGAGATTTACGGTTCGTCTTTCATCACACAACCTGACACCAATGTATTGGGGCGTGAAGACTGGATCTACGCCACCCCCTTCGCGCGGTATAAGCTGTTCAAGGGGCTCTACTTTACAATGGGCGTAGACGTCCTGCTGCAGGGCGATGAAGAGACCAGCTGGCCCAGCAATGAAGCCCTTAGGGATTATCCAAACTACTCCAACTGGAGAATCACAGGCAGGATAAACTTCGCCCCCTCAACTGCGTTCTACGTTTCACCGACCTTCGTGAAGGTTGAGGAAGCCGCTGCCGGCAGGGAGCGTTGGAGCGCCGCTCGGGCACGGGGAGCTACGGGTGATATCTTCGACCGTCAGTCGCTTTTCCGCTGGGCAATCGAGGAGCGGGGCGTCGGTGTCGAAGCCATAGACCTGGACCTCGAAAAGATACGGCAGGAGCGGATCAAGGCTGAAGAGGAGCTCAAGAAGTTGAAGCGCAAGCTCGAGGAGAAGCAGAGGAAGTCCGCTGCCCCATAGCTGTTATGCAGGTTCTGTGAATGGATTTCCTTAGTCAGGCCGGTTGCTTCTGGTAGTAGCCGGCCTGATTTTTTTGTTCCGCCCGGATGTTCTGATGTTATTGGATTGAAGTATATTGACCGCTTAATGGATGCCGGGATTTGAGTTTGACCGTTTGCTTATTATATTTATTAAGAGAGTAGGTATCGATAATGGCTGCAACCCAGTCAGTTTTACTGACAGTTGCCTGCTCTGGTGAAGTTTGCCGTCGTCCCGAAGGTTCGGAATGACGGCAGGCTGAGCTTTGAGTCTTAACTTAGAAAATAAAGGGGATTTGGATATGGCTGACGGCAGTATGGATCGTTCGGCGGTTGAGGCGGCCCTGGAGGTTATCCGTCCTTCACTGCAGGCCGACGGCGGCGACGTTGTTCTGGTCAACATAACCGATGATGGCAAGGTTGAGGTTAAGCTCACCGGTGCCTGTCACGGCTGCCCAATGGCTGCGCTGACCTTGAAGGGCGGCATAGAGCGGTTCCTCAAGGGTTCGGTTCCGGGGGTGACGGAAGTGGTCGCGGTATAACGAGTTGCGGCTCTCGGCTTTCGTAGCCGGGATACGAATGCCAAATGAAGAACGCTGAAGAACAGGGGGGAGAAGCTATGCCCACCTTTCCCTCAGACCTGACCGTCCGACGGGCCAGGGAGGGTGATCTGCCGGAGATGGCACGGGTTCATTACGCCGCTTATCCCGGCTCTAAAATGACGCTGGAGGAGAGGATTGAGCGATTTCGCAGCAATCCCCGACTGCCGATGGAGGATCATTGGGTCTGCCTGAGGGGTGGGAAGCTGGTCGGGTTGTTTGCCCTCTATAACTTCCGGATGTTCTGGCAGGGGGTGCTGATCCCCACGGGTGGTATCGGCAATGTTGCAGTGGCCCCGGAGGCCCGCAGGGAGCGGGTCGCATACTGGATGATGGCACGTTCAGTCGAGATAATGAAGCAGAACGGTGTGCCGCTGTCGATCCTTTACCCCTTCCGTCACAGCTTCTATCGCCACCTCGGATGGGGTCTGGTCGGTCAGACCAGGCTTTACCGTTTCGCGCCGGAGATCCTGCCTGCGTATCCTGAGCGCTCGGGCGTCAACCCGGTTGTCACCTACGAGGATCGGGAGGAGGTGATGGCCTGCTATCGCCGTTTCGCCGAGGCCCATAACGGGCTGCTGGAGCGGAGCGAGCCGGTCTGGTTTGAGAGGGTTTTGAAGAACGCTCAATGCTATGGGTATCGCGCGCCGGATTCCGGACAGATGGAGGGTTATCTGGCCTTCCAATACCATCCCCATCCAGTGGAGGAACGGTTTCTGTCTTCAGACCTTGAAGTGCGGGACTTCATCTGGAACAGTCAGCGGGCGTTGTATGGTCTGCTCGGCTTTCTATCAGCGCAGCGGGATCAGGTCAAGATAGTGGTCTTTCCGGATCAGTCGCAGCTGCCGTTTGAGCATATAATGGGGGATCCGCAGATGCCGGACGGCAGGCATGGATGGATGATGGGCTCGGAGATGGCCTGGGTCGGCGCGGGGCTTATGGGGCGTATAGTCCAGCTCCGCAAAGTCTTGGGTGCCGGCAGTTACGGCCCCGGCGAGGGGGTGGTCACCTTTCAGGTCGCAGATGATCTGAACCCTGATAACGCCAGACCGCTGACCGTCGAGTTCAGCCGGGGCAAGGCCCAATTCCCGCAGCGGCAGGAGGCCCGGATCAGCCTGTCAACCGATATTGCAACCTTCTCATCCATCTACTGGGGAGCCCTGCCGTTGCCGGATGCGGTGCTGTTGGGGATGGTCCGGATCGAGGGGGAGGATGACGCCTCCTTCCTCAATGACCTGTTTACCGCTTCGAAACCGCTCTGTCTGGATTTCTTCTAAACAGTCTGTCAGATAATGTTGAATCCGGCAAGGCGGACGCCCTCGTCCGCCAGGTAAGTGTCGGATTGGCGAGGGCGTTCACCGGCAAACAGAGTAGTGACTACAACGACTGATGGAGGTGCAGCGCGATGCCCAATGAAGATCCTTCCGTGAATCCTGATCCTGAAAGTGGTGGGGATCGTTCCGCTGAGATTGTCAGGTTGAAGGCTCTGCTGGATGCCGCGGAGCGGGTCGTTATCTTCACCGGCGCCGGCATCTCTGCAGAGAGTGGCATTCCCACCTACCGCGGTGCGGGTGGGATGTGGAGCAAATACGACCCTGAGATCTATGCCTCCATCGACTACTTCCGCCGGGACCCGAGCTACTACTGGCGCTTCTTTCGCGATGTCCGGCATGACCTGATCACCCGGGCGAAACCCTGTCCGGCGCACCTGGCGGTGGCTGAGCTTGAACGGCGGGGGAAAGTCTGCGCGGTGATCACCCAGAACATCGACGGGCTGCACCGGAAGGCGGGCTCAAATCGGGTGCTTGAGCTGCACGGGAATACCAACAGGTTCTACTGCTTTGAATGCCGCGCACCGTATTCCATCGAACAGACCTGTGAGCTTATGGAACAGCAGCTCCCCCCCTGTTGCACAGAATGTGGGGGTGTGCTGCGGCCGGATGTGGTTCTGTTCGGGGAGATGCTGCCCACGGAGGTGGTCAATGAGGCCGCCAGGGAGGCTGAAAGCTGTGACCTGATGATTGTCATCGGCAGTTCACTGGTGGTTTATCCGGCGGCGAACCTTCCTTACCAGGCCAAGATGTCAGGTGCCGGACTGGTAATCATCAACGTCGATCCGACACCGCTGGATCACGTCGCCGACCTGTGCCTTCACTGCCCTGCTGGAGAGGTTTTACCCGCAGCGGTGGAATTAAATAGTTAAAAATTAAAAATTAAAAATTAAAAAAATCAAAGTAAAAAGTGTGTGATATGGAGGGGTTTGTTTGTTACTAATCAGGGCACTTTATTGTAGACACTTGTCATACCGGCGAAGCAGTCTGTCCGAGAATGCAAGATTTGGCAAG
>MWJR01000274.1 GCA_002127415.1 Calditrichaeota bacterium AABM5.125.24 | reverse complement strand
GGTTCGGACATTGTGGGCACCTCCTGAGGTTAAAGTTATTGCCTTTTCCTCCTGTCCACAATATCGGGGGAAGATCATTACATCAACTATCTGTAACAAACATTGGGAGACAGCGTATGAGCACAATCACCGCCGAATCGTTCCGGTTTATGGCTGAGCTATACAAGAACAACAACAGGCAGTGGTTCGATGCCAACCGTCAGCGCTACGAAAGACATGTCTTCCGCCCTCTGAAATCGATTGCCGAGTCGCTTACAGGCCCGGTCGCCTCCATACTGCCGGAGTTCTCGGGCAGGCCCAGGGTATCCCGTATAAACAACGACATCAGGTTCCACCCCAACAAACCCCCTTACAAGGAACATATGTGGATCTCCTTCAAGTCAGGAAAAGAAAACAACGCAGAAATCTTCGCCGGGGTGGGTCGCCGTGGCTGGTTCGCTGGATGCCATATAGAAGCTGGGTCACGCGAACCGCTCGATGACTGGCGGAGAAACCTGCTGGATAACGCGGATATCTGGCGTCGCTATGCGACTGCGGCCGATCTGGGTGAGAAGGTGATGATGGACATCGAAAATCCCTACAAGAAACCGCTGTTCCCCGATATGCCCGAAGACCTGCGTGAGCTCGTCCAGGCCAGAGGAGTCTGGCTGGTCTATGAACCCGGGAAGAAGATCGATGAAACCGCTGAGGAATGTTTCTTCTGTGGAATCTGCCGCATCCTGCCGCTTTACCTCTTTATGACCATTCCTCCAGTTCACCTGCTCGAAAGAATCACCGAACTCGGCGCGAAAATCAACCCGCCGAACGAGGAAGTTGGCGCTATGTGGAAGGCACTCCAGTGAGGATAATAATGCGGAGCAGCCCGACGAAAAATCCTCTGCACTGAAAAAGTAAATCCCTCCACAATAATTTGAGGGACACCAGTGCCCCTCCTGCCTCAGATGTCCCCCACATCTGCATTACAACCCTGTCATATAAGGCCTCACAAAGCCGGCGCTCTGGCACAGTCCTTGCTGTGAAGTAACAAACGATTATCGGGCGATATAGGTGTGTGAATACGTCCCGATACCGGATCCGCTTGCGCTTCCTCGCCGCGATAAACCGGTGCTGATACCGATTTAATCGGAATCAGCGTCATCGGAGGAGGTCGTGTGGGGGCAGTGCTTTCCGGTGAGATTCCAAGGTGTGGGGGAATGATCTGCCGAAGGCGGGAATTACTTGCCCGGTTACTGCAGCGCCGGTTTCCTGCAAAACTTGACGCAGATACTACTGTGATGTAAAGCACAAATTTACAGTTCCTGAAACCGTAGCTGTAAGAAAGGGTTCGGTCTCAGATAGAAAAATGGTAATTGGCGCAATAAACAGAACCTTGAGGAACCATCGCGACCGACGGACTTCGACGAGTGCGAAGGACAGGGGCATAATGGCAACCGGATCGATCGAGACCTTATACCGACGTTTAATGATTCTTCCGGTTGTCATACTGATCCTGGCCGGTCAGGTGCATGCGCCGTCTCTTTCGGCCGAACAGTGCGAGCAGCTCGCTGCGGTCAGGCCGTGGCTGGAGGCGCTCGCATCCTATGACGGCTATCAGGCGCTGCTGAGTCAGGCTGGACCGGAAGCTACCATCAAGGTTATCCGCCTCATCGAGACCAGTTTCCACCCGGAGATGATCCGTGCCATCATTGAGGTTGAATCCGCCTGGAACGTTCACGCCCGCTCCAGCCGCGACGCGCGTGGGCTGATGCAGATAAGATCGATAGCCGCCAGGGATCTGGATCCCGGGATTGACCCCGATGAGCTGTTCGATCCGGTTGTCAGCGTGCGGCTCGGCATCCGAATATTCGAACAGCATATGGATTACTTCTTCGGCTACGACAACACCGAACATTGGGCATTGACCGCTTACAACCGTGGGCGGAGCGCGACGTTTGCCCTTAATATGACCCCGCCACGCACCCGTTATTCACGCAGGGTGATGAAACTGACTGAGAACGCCTAACCCACCGGTGACCTGAAGTATTACGACCGGCGCAGTCCGTGCCCTCTGGGGATTCTTCCGAAGATAGCCGGACTGCGCCGGTAAAAAACAACCAGCCTGCTCGCTCGCCCGCCGGACGAGGTGGACCGGATATTCGACACTATGACCACCAGAGGGTGAAAGATCATCGACACGCCCCCGGAGAATGGTGTTCTGTCAGGTATTGACATGACGCTAATTTCTTATTATTATGTTATATAATTGCGTTGACAGCTCTTAGCACTACTATGTTAAGTATGTTTGTTATGTTACTGTTATTACTGTCATTGCGAGGAACTAAGTGACGAAGCAATCCAATCAACACAAATACTTGAGATTGCTTCACTTCGTTCGCAATGACAGCGATTACTTAACGAAGTAGTGTTATTGCTAAGTGCAGATAATGTTTGACAACAGGTAGACCCGACAGTCTTGTCGGGTCAGGCGGGACAGTCTTGCCCCGCCTACTATTGTCTACTATAAGATGCACATATTGATAAGTCTGACAGCAGACAACACGACAAGATTGGAGACCAAATGATGAAGGGAACTACTCACATCTGCCTGCTCCTCTTACTCTCCGCCGGAGCATCACAGGCCACACCACCCCCATCGGGACCGGCCACCGACATCCACGCAACCTTAATATCCTCAAACCACCAGGCTGTAACCGTCGCCTTCGAACTGTCCGAGGCTCGAACCCGGGAGGTCGTCCGAGACCGCCGCACCTTCGAGTCCTATGAACTCCCCGGTGAAGGGATCACCTACGACTACGGCAAACCAATCCTGCCCGCGGTCAGCAGGTTCATCGTGGTTCCTCCCGGGGCCGGACTGGAGCTGGTGGTTAGAACTGATGAACCGCGACCGGTAAGATCCGTCCACCCGCCGGTGCTGTGCCTGGACGAAGGACTTATAGAAACCGGTGGGGCGGACATTCCTGTCCGCCAACTGGAAGGATTATACCCACCGGTTCCGGCCGAGATGTCGGAGCCGCTCGTCATCCGCGGCGTCAGGCTGGTCAAGGTGACCACCTATCCGGTCCAGTATGACCCTTCGAGCAACAGCTATATCCACCACGACCAGATCGAGACCGAGATCCGGTTCACGGGCGACCAACCGATCAACCCGGCACAGGTGCCGGTTCGTCGCAGCCGCAGCCCGCAGTTCCTGAAGTTCATACGGGCGCTGGCTCTGAACCCGGGTGAGGTTGGACGCGACGACCCTGACCAATCACCGAAATATATCGGCCACTACCTGGTCGTCACCCACGAGCACTGTCTCGAATACGCCGCGCCCTTTATCGAGTGGCGGCGCAGGGCGGGCTACAAGATTGACATTCTCAGTATTGATGAGGACAACAACCGCGACCCCGAACTGATTAAGGATGCGATACAGGATCGCTACGACGCCTATCTTGACCAGGGGATCGACCCGTTCGACGAGATACTTCTCATCGGCGACTACATACAATACAACTATGGCCCAGAGCCCCAATGGATACTGGATTCCTTCGAGGGAAACACGATCTGGACGGCTGATGATCGCCACGCAGATTATCTGTTCGCCTGTCTTGAAGG
The DNA here is from genome assembly GCA_002127415.1 of Calditrichaeota bacterium AABM5.125.24. Classification (GTDB taxonomy): domain Bacteria; phylum Electryoneota; class AABM5-125-24; order Hatepunaeales; family Hatepunaeaceae; genus AABM5-125-24. Next base: position 4,163 of record MWJR01000274.1, on the reverse strand, counting down.
GGATGACCATCACCCGGACGTCGGTATCTCGCGGTGGCCATCCGGCAGCCAGGCGTTAATGGACTTAGCTGTCGGTAGAACATTGGGTTATGAAGCCGCACCATATATGGATGAGACCGACTGGTTCACCAGGGGCGGGGTCTTCTCGCAGCACCACGGGAGCGCCCCACAGACGGACTGGCACATCTCCCTCCACACCAACGTCCGGTGGGGCGAGGAGGTGCTGGAACAGCTCGGCTTCGACGACATCGCCTTCTTCGAGGACTTTGAGTGGGATCAACAGGGTGAACGGATCGGCCCCTGGCTGAGGGACCGGTTCAACGAGGGGACGAACCTGATGATCGGCCGGGCACAGAACTACTACTGGCGCCAGAGTTTCGAGGGCGTGGATGAGAACGTTGTCTTTCCCATCTACTTGAGTCTCAGCACTCAAAGCCAGTGGTGCTCGAAGATGATGTTCCGAACCGCCATCGAGTATGAACTGAGAGGCCCGGTGGCGGCCACCTGCGCCTGGGGACACGTGCCGGTGGCGCCGGTCAGCGCGGTATGGATGGAGCTGGTGAATGGCGTCCTGCTGCGCGACCTGCCGCTGGGTTGGGGAAGGATCTTTGCCGTCACCGCCATCGAGATTTACCTGCCGGATATCAACTGGCGGGGCCAGCCGCTATACCGCCACATCAAGACCGACATCGACTGCTACGGCGACCCGGGACTCCAGCCGTGGATGGGGGTGCCGCGCGTCGTTGAGGCTGAGTTCCTCGAAATAATCACCCCGACCACCCGGATGGTCGAGGTGAACGTCTTCGACCCCGAGGATGAGGAGGACGTGGAAGGCGCGCGAGTCACCCTCTACGCCCAGGGCGATATGCCCGACCCTGACGACCCGGAATACGCCGACTACGACGGAATGTTTATGACCACCGCCAGAACGAGCGTCGACGGGATAGCCCGGTTTGTGTTCGATGAGGATGTCGAACTCGAACCCGGGCAGATGTTCGTCACCGTCACCGGCCGCGATATACTGCCCTGCTTTGGTGAAATGGGTATCGAGGAGGCGATGGCGGCGGTCGAGCTTGCCGGATACACCCTGAACGAGGTGGAGGGGAACGACGACGAGGAGCTGAACCCCGGCGAGACCTTCGCCCTCGAACTGACAGCCGTGAACCTCGCGGAAGAAGGGGTGGCGCGCAATGTCACCGCTGTGGTCAGCAGCCCCTCCCCCTGGGTTGAGGTCGAGGAGAACCTCATCAACTTCGGCGACATCGAGCCCGGTGCCGAGGCCGAAGGGGATACAGTTGTCCCAATACACCTCTCCCCTACCTGCCCGGACGGAGAAAGCCGACCCGATACAAGACCCACCCTGCTGATAGAGTTCTCCAGTGGAGAGGATACTTGGTGGTCGGCGATAGAGCTCGATCCTGTCGCACCGAATTTCGAGGTGCGCGAGGTGGTGGGCGGCATCGTCATAGGGGTCGAAGACCGGGAGCTCGACATAGACGTCGAGAACATCGGCCGGATGGACGGCCCGGAGATCACCGCCAGGATGGAGCCATTGAGCTGGGATGTCGGCGTTGTCCAGGATGAATCGTCGTATCCCGGCATCGAAGCGGGCGGTCATTCCGGATTGGAAGGGGATGCCTTTGTCGTCACGGGCAACGCACAGGCGGTTCCCGGCTCCCGCACCGAAATGATGCTGATACTGAGCTCGGAGGAGGGCTTCGTGGACACGGCCTGGTTCGAGCTGCAGGTGCGGGAGTCGATGGAGAACGCCCCGATGGGGCCCGACGATTACGGCTACATCTGCTACGACGACACCGACGAGGATTGGGATCTGGCGCCGGAATACGACTGGATCGAGATCAGCCTGCGGGAGAACGACCGTGACCACAACGGCATCCCGATCGACTTTGAGGGCAGATCCGAGCACGACATCGGCGAAGCCCGCCTGGTGCCGTTAGGGTTCACCACCCAGTTCTACGGCGTTGAATACGACACCGTCACGGTTGCGACCAACGGTTTCATCGCCCCGGGCAGTCAGCCTCGAATCACGAACTTCCAGAACTGGCCGCTTGACCGGGGCATCGGCGGCGGCGCCGGGATGATCGCCCCCTTCTGGGACAACCTGCGGTTCACCGATGGGTCGGGGGTCTATTACTACCTGGACGAGGAGGAACACCGCTTAATCATCGAATGGTATCGGCTCAGGCACGCTGGCGACGGCGAAACAGATTTAACTTTCCAGGTTGTCCTACTGGATAAGGACGTCTGGATTACCTGGACCGGCGACCCTGACATCCTGTTCCAGTATCGCAGCATAGCCAATGTGCGGGGGCCGGTTGAAGGTCACAACTGGGATAGGAATACCCCCTACGCCTCGGTCGGCATATCCAGCCCCGACGGCACGGCCGGTATCAGCTACACCTGGAACAACGAATACCCGATAAACGCAGCGCCGCTCGAGAACCGAAAAGCGGTGCTGTTCTCCACCTCGCCGCGCATCTCCGGGGGATCCGTCCTCTACGGACAGGTCACCGACGCCGAGACCGGCGAGCCGTTGCCTGGGGTGTTAATACGCTTCCAGCTCGGCTTTGCGGGCCAAACAGATGAAGAGGGCAACTACTGGTTTGCAAATGTGTTGCCGGGGGTGCCTATTCGTCTGACTTTCAGTAAACCGGGCTATAACGATACGACCGTGACCGTCACCCTTGAAGAGGACGAGCGGCGCGAGCTCAACATCGCTATGCTGCACCCGGAATTCGCGCTGGACGGGCTGCCTCTGCGCGCAACCCTCCCTCCGGGCGGAATTACCGAGCTGCCTTTCAGCATCCGCAACGACGGCAACGGGATGCTCCAGTGGACGGTCGAGAAGAGGCTGCCTGACAATGCCGATGCCGATCCGTGGGAGCTGCGGCGCTCCTACCCGGTGTGCGATAATCTTCAAGACAACCGGCTGGAGGGGGTCATATTCGCGGGCGACCGCTTCTACCTTGTGGGCGCCAACTATCACGGCCGCAACGACGACCGGGATAACACGGTCTATGTGCTGGATCGTGACGGTGCCCTGGTGGACACCTTCCCCCAGTTTGGCGAATCCCGCTGGGGGATGAAGGACCTGGCCTGGGACGGTGAGCTGATCTGGGGGGGTGGTGCCAACAGCATTTATGGGTTCACCCCGGAGGGTGAGCTTCAGGTGAGCTTCGAAGGTCCCCACGACGTGAACAGAGCCTTAGCCTGGGACCCTGACCGTAAGCTGCTGTGGATAGCCTCCACCACCGACATCGTGGGGGTGGATAGTGCGGGCAATGTGCAGGAAGAGCTCGACAGATGCGGCCTGTTCATCTACGGACTGGCCTACTGGCCTGAGGACCCCGACGGCTACCAGCTCTACATCTTTCACGACAATCAGATGGAGCGCCAGGTGGTTCACAAGATGAGTCCCGACACGGGGGACACCCTGTTTGTGCGAGAGCTGTTCCCTGAGGGTGGCGGTCGTCCCGGCGGAGTCTTTGTGACCAACCAGTTCGACCGCTATAGCTGGGTCTTTATGGTCCTTGCCAACGACGGTTCTCAAGACCGGATCGACGTCTGGCAACTCGAGCCCAACACCGACTGGATGCGGGTCGAGCCAACCGAAGGGGAGGTCCCGCCCGACACCTCTCAGGGTTTGATTCTGACAATGGACGCGACCGACCTCGACACCGGCATGTATGAGGGAGAGCTGGTCTTCAACCACAATGCCGAGGGAGGCCAGACCATCGCCGAGGTGGAGCTGCTGGTTACCTGGGTGGAAATCCGTGACGGAGATCCCATGCCTCTGCCAGGTGAGTTCGGCATCGCCCGGGTTTATCCCAACCCGTTCAACGCCTCCATACAGATCGTATATGCCTTACCTCATCCAGGTGAAGTGAACGTTGCCATCCTTGACCTGACCGGCCGCAGTGTCAGAACGCTGCTGCAGGGGCGTCACAGGGCCGGGAGGTATCGGGGCCTGTGGGATGGCAGGAACTATCTCGGCAGCGCGGTCCCTTCCGGGGTCTATATCTGCCGGGTGGTCAGTGGAGGTGAGGTGTCACTGAGGAAGATGGTGATGGTGAAGTAGGCATGGTAGACCGGACACTCTTGTCCGGTCATGCTCGGACATGAGTGTCCGAGCTACTTAATAT
>MWJR01000315.1 GCA_002127415.1 Calditrichaeota bacterium AABM5.125.24 | reverse complement strand
CGGGCAGAACCCGGCCGAGAGGGTAAGCTCGATGAGTTGTTAAGCCAGGAGGGGATGACTATCACGCCCGCCGAGACCACCAAGGCCGCCTGGCTGCTGGAGTCGGACACAGAGGAATTCTTTATGATCCTGAATGCCCAGGTCGGCGACGAGGAGACCGAAGTTCTGCACGATTCCGCCTTCTATGCTATGTTGTTTGAGCCGCTGATTCCGATGACTATGCCGCCTGCACCAGCCCGCACCGCCGGCAGGTGGCCTGTGCCGCCTGGATATACGCCGGGAGTTGCCGTCGATACCACATCCTACCTGGCCCGGATCGATTCCCTGGAGCGGGTGTTGATGTCGGCTCGGCGGGATATGACTCAGGTGCAGGGCGAAAATCAGCGGTTGCAGCGACGCTTTGATCAACTGGCCAGCGCCGCAGACTCGGCTAAGGCCTCAGAGGTGAGAAAGCTCGCCAGGGTCCTCGAATCGATGAATCCGACCGCCGCCGCCGCAATGCTCCAGAACCGCAGGAGCGACGAACTGGCGGAACTCCTGTTCACTATCAAGCCGAGGACCGCAGCCAAGATACTCCAGGCGCTCCCCCCGGGGAAGAGCGAGCAGATTGCGTCGCGGATTATGAAGTGAAGAGATGCAGTTCAGCGCTTTGCATATAGGCGATAGAGCGGGCGGCTCGCAGCGCGTCGGAAACCAGGGCCGCAAGCAACCCGGGGCACCCGGAGCTTATGCTGTCTCGGGTATGACCGGCAGCCGTTCCCTTTTCATGGCCTGCGGACAGTCGTCGGAAGGTTCCCACCTCTCCGCGCGAGGGAAGCTCGCCTCTTTTGGAGCGTATCTCCAGCAGTATGCCTCACTGCCGACCCTTCGAAGCGCTCGGAAACCCGATTCGTCGCCGATTACCGGCAATGCGGATGGTATTCGTTCCAGCAAACCGTGGGCAGCGCACACGGATATTTCGACCCTTTTCACCATTCCCCGGCCGACGGTCGGGATTATGTCGGCAGTCTCCGATATGGCGGTTTCGCAGGCAGACTCGAAGCGGGTGAACGAACCGGATGTAAAGCCTTCCCGACCGGGCACCTCAGCTGGTTCGACCCGGGTATCGAGTCCTGCGACCGCTGAAGGCGCTGGAGATTCTGGTGTGGTTAAGGTTACTGTTGAGGGGAATGGGAACGCCGGATCAGCAGAGCCGGCACAGCCACCAACCGGTGCGGCAACTGAACGGAAGACCGCTCAGGTCACGCCTGCCAGGCTCGCTGAGCTGCTTCAGGCTGAGGTCAGGATTGCGCCTCGGCGGGCGTCAGAGGAGACAATCAAGGCTGCCCCGAATCTTCGGGATCGAACCGGGAGGGGCTCTGCCTCAAAGGCCAGGAAGGCAGCCTCACCTGAAGCTCACTCTCCCCGTTCGGGTTCTCAGTCGGAAGCCGGACGGGAGGGCGTTAACAGACCGGTGCAGAATCCCTTCTCACCGGATAACGCGAGTAACCAACCGGGTCAGGCTGAGTTGCATCAACCGGAGGCGGCCGGCGCTAAATCCGTCTTTGCCAGGCATCATCAGGCCGCGCAGTCCAGAGCTGCCCCACCTCAACCGGTTCCGGTCGATCCCGGTGCGCTGGTCAGCGGGATCAAGCTCAGCCTGTCTGAGGGGCGCAGTGAGCTGGTGTTACGCCTGAGGCCGGAGGTTCTCGGTCGGGCAATAGTGTCGCTGCGTTATCTGGAAGACGGGCTGAGGCTGGAGTTTCAACTTGAGCGCCCCGAGGCGCGGCAGGCTATCGAGGCCGAATCAGCCAAATTGAAGGAGGCTCTGGCGGCAGCGGGCTTCCAGACCGTATCAATCGAAGTCCGCATCCCCGATCCGGATGGGGAGCGTCCCGATCTGCACGATGATGATGAGGACCGCCGCCAGTCGTCCCGCGACCAGGACGATAACAATCCGGATAGCGAACACAGGCAGCAGCAAAATCGCCCCCCCCTGATGTTCGGTTACAACACCTTCGACATCGCCGCCTGATCGCAGATTGTTTAAGGGTGGCCCGAGCAGCCTTGTCCCCGCGAAGGCGGGGATTGCTTGCCGGGTTTCTCCCGGATCACCCCACACCCGACGCTTATATAATAAGGCACTCAGTAGGGGCGAAGTTTAACTTCGCCCCTACTACTTTCCCTTAATCCTCGGCATCTGCTACTGTTTCGCGGGCGGCACATTTTGCCTCGTGCCGTTGGAAAACCTGTGAGACCGCCTGAAATTAAAGCATAACTCCAGCTTTTTCAATATAATCAGTATCGGTTACGCCCCTATATCAAGCTGGCACTGAAGTTGCTTTGTAACTGTAGGACGGGAGACATACGTCTATCGATGTCGCCCGGAGATCGTTGTCCAACATAAGGAGGTGACCTTGTGAATCAGGTAGAAGGAGCCGGGTCGTTTTCGGTAGCCGGTGCCGGTGAGGCGCAGCCCCTCTCCACTTCGAGCGAACGGGACGACTTCCTGAAGCTGCTGGTGGCCCAGATGCGGTTTCAGGACCCGCTGAACCCCCTCGAAGGTTCAGATTTCACCGCAAGCCTGGCCCAGTTCAGCAGCCTCGAGCAGCTCCAGAATATCGGCAGCAAGCTGGACCAGTCGGTGGAGGCCGACCTGCTGCTGGCGCGCTCGATCAACAACACCATGGCCGCCACCCTCATCGGCAAATCGGTGCGGGCCGTCAGCGACCAGGTGGCGTTCGACGGCCACCGGTCGGTCGAACTTCACTTCGAACTGGCAGACCGGGCGGCGCAGGTCACGGTTGAGATTGTCGGCGCCGGTGGACAGACCCTGCGCACCCTAACCGCAACCAACCAGGAGACCGGCTACGGTTGGGTCACCTGGGACGGTCGCGACCGGAACGGCAACCTGGTTCCGGCCGGCGAATACCAGGTGCGTATCACAGCCGTTGCGCCGGGAGGTGGTTCAGTGGCGGTTCAGCCCCAGACCCTCGGTGAGGTCAGCGGGGTCAGGTTCGTGGACGGGAATCCGGTGCTGATCGTGGACGGCCGGGAGATCCTGTTCGGTTCGGTGCTGGAGATCCTGGAGAATCAGGACAGCCCTGATGATTCCGGCGACTGGTTCGACAGAGCCTTCGAGTAGGAGACGGTGACGATGGCGGGAACAGTGGAACGCGTCCTGGCAGAGCGGGTCGGACCACCGCAGCTTCCATCTCAGCAACCACCTGCCGCGGCCAGGCCCCGGATAGAGGCCCCGTTCGCCGAACATCTGCGCCATGCCTGCGAGGAGGTCGGGTGCAGAATGGAGTTCTCGGGACACGCCCAAGAGCGGGTGGTCAGCCGGGAGATCGACCTGAAGGCTGAACAGCTGACAAGGATCGACCGCGCTGTTGACTCGGTCGCTGCTAAAGGCGCGAGGCGCGCCCTGGTGATGCTCGACGACCTGGCACTTATAGTCGGGGTCGAGAGGCGGACAGTCATCACCGTCGTCGATGCTCCCGCTCTGCGGGAGAACGTCTTCACCTCCATCGACGCCGCAGTCATAGCCTGAGGCGGGGTGATGAGATGCCTCACTGTCACACTGAACGCAATGACACAAGGAAACCAACCATAATTCCATAATCATCAATCAATTGGACGGCAGAACATCGGGTCGGACCTCATCTGAGGGGACCTTCCGCCGCGGATCGACAGAAGCGGCGGTGTCGTCCTGAAACAGGAGGAACCTCAAATGATGCGGTCACTATTTGCAGGCATAAGCGGCCTGCGTAATTTCCAGACCAAGATGGACATCATCGGTAACAACATCGCCAACGTGAACACCGTCGGCTTCAAGGGGTCGCGGATAACCTTCGCCGAGTCGATGGCTCAGACCCTGGCCGGGGAGACGGCCCCATCGACCAACCTGGGCGGGGTCAACGCCATCCAGGTCGGTCTTGGAATGCGGACCATCGGGGTCGATTCCAACTTTGCCCAGGGATCACTCGAAGCCACCGGCGTGATGACCGACCTGGCCATCCAGGGCAACGGTTTCTTCGTCGTCTCGGATGGGGATCAGAACTTCTATACACGTGCCGGCAACTTCCACCTCGATGCCGAGGGAAACCTGGTTGCCAGCGGTGACGGCTGCCGGGTGATGGGGTATCTGGGCACTGCCGATGGGGCTGAGCTCGAGAGAACCACACCGCGCGCCATCCAGATACCGCTGGGACGTCGCAGCCAGGCCAAGGCGACCACCGAGATCCAGCTCTACGGCAACCTGGATATGAATATGACTCAGTCCACCGCCAACCTGACCGATGCCGGCACCACCGGGATCACCAGTGTGTCCGGCACCGTCGATGATGGCGTCGGTGGGCTACACGAGATTCAGATCACCGGTCAGAATGCCACCCGGAGCATCGCCGCAGGCGCGGCCCAGGGACTCACTCTGTCGGATACTCTCGGGGATCACGGCGTCACGGATGTGGCCGGCTTCACGGTGACCGTCGATGGCGGGCGGACGGTTGAGATTACCGGTCTTACCACCGACTCGACCGTCGGCGAGCTGATCAACGCCATCAACGCACAGGTGTCGGGTGTCGAGGCTGAGTTGGATGCCGACGGTGCAATTCAGATCACCCGCACATATCACGGCGACGGACAGATGTATAACGTCCAGCTCACCGATGGCGGCGTTGGCGATGTCGTGGCCAACCTGTTCGACGTGGGCGGGGCCTTTGACGTCGATAACGGCGCTGCATCCACGCTGACGGCTGTGGATAACTTCACCCCCACCGGCAGTGCGGATGCGATTCAGCGAGTGCTGGGTCTTGAGATCGACGAGCGGACCGGACTGGTTACCGGTCTGTTGAACTTCGGCGGTGGCGGGGTTTCTATCAACGCCCCGGATGGACTGGCTCAGGGAACTGCGGTAATCGAGACCGCCGATACCACCAGCGCCGCCTCGATCTTCGTCTATGACTCCCTCGGGAACACCAATAACCTGACGGTCACCTTCACCCGCAGCGAGACGCCCGGCGTCTGGCGCTGGTCGGTCGAGCTGCCGGAACCCGCCTCTGTCATCGAGGGCGGCAGCGGAACCGTCAGCTTCCGGGACGATGGTTCACTGGATAACTTCAGCTACGACGGAGGCGCTACCGGTCTGGTTTTCAACCCGGGGAACGGCGCTCAGGATGTGGAGTTGGCCTTTGGTGCGGGCAACATCGGCAGCTTCGATGGTATGACACTGTCCGGCTCGCCCACCAGCATTATGGCCATCGGTCAGGACGGCTATGGGATGGGAATCCTGGAGGGGATATCCATCGACAACAACGGTTGCGCCTTCGGTAATTTCTCCAACGGCGTGACCGAGCTCCTGGCTCAGGTGCTGCTGGCGAACTTCACCAACCCTCAGGCTCTGGAGCGTATCGGCAACAGCCTCTACCGCCAGACCCTCAACTCGGGCGACCCCCGCATCGATGAGGCTGAATCGACCGGTTCAACCATCACTTCGGGCTACCTCGAGATGTCCAACGTCGATCTATCGCGTGAATTCACCGATATGATACTGGCCCAGCGCGCCTTCCAGGCCTCCGCCAGGGTTATCACCGTCTCGGATGGTCTGTTGGATGAGCTCACCAGATTGAAGCGGTAGGATGGTGACTTGGGCATTAAAATTTGTTAAATTAAGAATTCAAGAATGGTTGAAGTAACACGTCTAAACGGTCAGTCTATGGTTCTCAACGGGGATCTGATTGAGCGGATCGAGGCTATACCTGACACCATCCTGAGCCTGACCAACGGGCGGAAGATCTTCGTCCGCGAGTCGGTGCGGGAGATGGTGCAGAGGTTCCTGACCTACCGGAGGTCCCTGCTGATTGCTGTTGAGCCGAAGGCGCCCGCTTCCGCGGGCGCCACGGTGCAACATGAGCTGACGGAAGCGGTCTGAAGACAGTTAGATCCGATTTATGGACCTGACCACGATCGTCGGTATCTTCGCCGGGTTGGCGCTGGTTGTGGGGGCCATCGCCACCGGCGAAGGTGCGATATTCTTTATAAGCGTCCGCTCGCTGATGATCGTTGGCGGCGGGACACTCGGCGCCACACTCATCAACTTCCCGATGAAGGATGTGCTGTCGGTGATAAGCGTGCTCCGCAAGGCCTTCTTCGCCGTGGAGATATCCTACACCCAGACCATCGAGCAACTGGTCAGGCTGGCCGAGAAGGCCAGACGGGAAGGGATCCTCGCCATCGAGAGGGACCTCGACACCATCGATGACAACTTCCTGCGCAGCGGCATCCAGTATGCCGTGGATGGGACCGAACCGGAGTATATCCGGGCCATTATGGAATCGGAGCTGAGCAGCCTCGAGGAACGGCACAGGCTGGGGCAGAGCATCTTCATCGCTATGGGCACCTACGCCCCCGCCTTCGGGATGATCGGCACACTGATCGGCCTGATCCAGATGCTCCAGGCCCTTGAGGACCCCACCAAGATCGGCGCCGGTATGGCCACCGCCCTGGTGACCACCTTCTACGGCGTGGTGCTGGCCAACCTCTTCTTCCTGCCGGTTGCCGGCAAGCTGGGCAATCGATCCAAGGAGGAGATGCTGCAGAAGGAGCTCATCCTCGAGGGGATCCTGGCCGTCCAGTCCGGAGACAATCCACGCATCGTCAAGGAGAAGCTGTTGACCTTCCTGGCGCCAGCCGGCCGTCGAGAGGTGAGCAGAGAGGCTTAGATGGCACGCGACAGAAAGGGCAAGGCAAAGGAGGAGCTGAAGGGGCCGTCCGCCCCCGGCTGGATGATAACCTACGGCGATATGATGACCCTGCTCTTGGTATTCTTCGTGTTCATCGTGGCTTACTCCACCGTCGAGATCGAGAAGTTCCGGGCTGCCATCGGGTCATTTCGTGGAGCGCTGCTGCCGTATGCACCGGCTCCCACCGGGCCTGCCTTTATAAGGCGGCCGGTGGCCAGCATCGCCGAGATGGAGCTGTTCGAACAGGCCGAGGAGATCGAGGCGATGGTGCGTGAGGCCGGGCTGGGCGAATTGATCGAAGTCCACCAGGTGAAGGGTGGCGTGAGGATCGTCTTCTCTGACCCGGTTCTCTTCGACGAAGGAAAGGATGACCTGAAACGAATGGCGTTCTCGATCCTGGGGAAGGTGGTGGGAGTCGCCGTGACCCTGGAGGCCGGCGAGGTGCTGATCGAAGGACACACCGACGACACACCCATCCATACCGAAAGATTCCCTTCCAACTGGGAGCTCTCGGCGGCGCGGGCACTGAAGGTGCTGAAGTTCTTCCAGACCAGAGGCTTCCCGCCCGAGCGGCTGGTGGCCGTCGGATACGGGGAATACCGGCCGAGGGCGGAGCTCCCCAGAACCGCCCCACGTGAGGAGAAGGGGGTCAACAGGCGGGTAGAGATATTCCTCAAACTCGAGCAGGAGATGGGAGGAATCTCCACCCGGCCGATATCCGAGCAGTATGAGGGCGGATGGGGGGACTGAGATGAAGGAACGGTTATGAATGAATACGAGCCGGAGGAGGTCGAGCGGCTGACGCTTGAGGGTCTGGAAAAGACCGGAAGAGCGCGGCTGACAGCCGGGCTTAAGTGGCCTCTGCTGACGGTCCTTGTCGTGGTGCTGGTCGGGGTTCCGGTATGGCTCTTCATCTTGAAACCCGACCGGGAGATGGTTGCTGAGGTCGAAATCGAGGTAGTGAAACCTTCTCCAGAGCCCCCCCAATTCGGCGAGGTATATCTGATTGAAGACCTGATCGTCAATCCCGCCACCGGGCGGAGGCACTTTATGGTCTCGATCGCCCTTGAGTATTTCGACGAGGATAAGCTCGATGAGATCAAGCGGCGGGAGCCGCTCCTGCGTGATAACCTGGTCACGCTGTTCAGCTCACAGCCTATCGACGTTCTAACCAACATCCGATACCGCCGGGCTCTCCGCAGCAGGGTCAAGAAGATAATGGACTACCAGCTCGGGGAGGGGGTGGTGACACGGATCTTCTTCCATAAGTGGGTATCCCAGTAGAAGCGGCAGATTGATGAATAAGATACTATCACAGGATGAGATAGACGCCCTGCTCCAGACGGTCTCCAGAGTTCCCGAAGAGGAGGCTGTCGCCGAACGGAGCGCGCTGGAGGTGCTCTTATACGACTTCAAGCATCCGGAGCGGATATCCAAGGAGCAGATCCGCACCCTGAGAACCATCCACGACAGCTTCGCGAGGATGTTTGCGACCTATCTTTCGACCAATCTCCGCTCCCTGGTTGACGTCAATCTCCTCTCCATCGACCAGGTGACCTTCAGCGAGTACTCGCTCTCACTGTCGGTTCCCAACGCCCTGTATATTCTGAAGATGGAGCATCTGGATGGTAAGGCCCTGCTGGAGATCAGCCCACAGTTCCTGCTGTTTGTGGTTGATCGGCTTCTGGGCGGCATCGGAGACCCCGAGGTGGAGGCGAGAGAGATATCCCTGATCGAGCAGAACGTGGTTCAGCGGATCGTCGAGGCTATACTCAGGCAAATGAACGAGGTGTGGAGCCAGGTCTATCCGCTGGGGACATCGCTGGACGGATTTGAGACCGATCCTCAGTTTGTGCAGATAGCCCGCCCCTCAGACACCCTGGCCATCATCTTCTTTGATATCAGGATACGTGGAGCCACCTTCACTATGAACGTCGTCTTTCCCTACTTTGTCCTCGAGCCGATAATGAGCAAGCTGTCCTCTCAGAGTATGTTGGCGTTGACAGCCAGGCAGATAGAGGAAGGGGAGAAGGATGTTATAAAGGATCGCCTGAGGGTTTCGCAGATAGGATTGCGGACGATTCTGGCAGAGACATCGGTTAAGGTGCGGGACTTCATCGATTTCACGGTCGATGATCTGCTCAAGCTGGACAAACGCACCTCAGAGCCCCTGGGGATACTGGTAGGGAACAGACTCAAGTTCTTCGGCGCGCCGGGAAAACTGGGGCTGCGCCGGGCGGTTAAAGTGGTCCGTTCTATTACCCCTGACGAGGAGTTGATTTATGAATGAGGAGAATATCGGCTCAGTTGCGGAACAGCCCGAATGGTTCAGTGCACTGGCTGCATGGGAGGATCTGGTTCGCAGTGAAGTAGAGGCTGTTTTGACCTCGCTGCTGGGGCGCGACGTCAAGCTGAGCGTTGAGGCGCCGCGTCTGTTCACTAAGGGGGAGATCGAGGAGCTGTTCCCCGATGGACCGGTCGTGGTGGGCGTCCGCTTCAGCGCCGCGGAGTTGGGGGGGTGGCATTTCCTGTTCCCCCGCTCACTGACGGCAACGATGGCGGACCTTGCGGCCGGCGGTGAGGGGCAGGCCCACTTCGACGAGAAGACCCATCCTGAAAGCCTGGGTGAGTTGTGGGGACAGGTGGTCGCATCGATTGAATCGGATCTGGTGGCGTATATGGGTGAAGAGATCACCGTGGATATGCCGCAGATCAGCCTCGACTCGAGCTCGGTCATAGCAGGACTCGACAGCAGCCCCGTGGCACGCTGGAACCTTGAAATCGAGGGATTGGGTGAGGCGTTCCTGCTCAAGACGGTTGACCCCGGGTTTGCCGCCGTTTTCGGGAAGGAACGGGAGGAGGGGCCGGCTGTTCCGCCCGGAGTGGAGCCGGAACCTTCGGGCAAGAAGGTGGCAGTCGAAGAGGAGACTCCGGTTGTCAAGCCGGCTACCTTTGAAGACTTCGATGTCCAGAAATTTACCACCACACCCTTGGAGAAGCCGCGCAACATCGAGTTATTACTCGACATAAATCTGCCCGTCACGATTGAGCTCGGCAGGACCACGATGCTGGTCCGCGATGTGCTTGAGCTGGGCCCGGGGTCGGTTATTGAACTCGATAAGATGTCAGGCGAGCCGGTCGATCTGTTCGTTAACGATATGAAGTTCGCCAGGGGGGAGGTGGTGGTGATCGATGAGAACTTCGGGGTGCGTATCACCGAGCTGTTGAAGGTGGAAGACAGGATCAAGGCGTTGAAATGAGTGGAACCCGGCTTTTGGCTGCTGCCGCCCTGTCGTGGTTGTGGACGATCGCCGGGGCCAGGTTCGGCTACTGCGCAGCGGCCGTCGATACCAGCGGAACCGTCCAGTTTACCGGGCCGTCGTGGGGACAGTTCCTGAAGGTGGCCCTCATCCTGGTGGTGGTTATCCTGCTGGTGTGGGTGAGCCTGAGTCTGCTGCGACGGACGATGGGTTTTCGCGGGGGGAGGCTGTCCGGGGTGGAGCTGCTGGGCGGTGTGGCTCTCGGCCCGCGCCGGTCGATTCAGTTCATCAAGGTCGGCGGCTCGCTTTACCTCATCGGGGCCACCGACCATCATCTGGGCCTGATAGCGACCATCGACGACCCACAGACGGTTCAACGGATAATCGAGGAGCAGACTTCGGCTTCCAGGGAGCCGTTCGCAGCGCTTATAAGGCGTCTTTCCAGGCGGAATGAAGGCGGGAAAGGGCGCGTAGGGTGAAGAAGGTCCGGCTGAAGGTCCTCGCAGTGATGTTGCCTCTGTTGGTGCTGCCCGCCGTGGCTCTGGGACAGACGGTTATCCCGCGGGTGACGATCGGCTTCGACAAGGCCGGCACCCCCGGCGATGTGGCCGTCACCATCCAGGTGCTGGTTCTGCTCACCCTGTTGACCCTGGCGCCGTCCATACTGATTATGATGACCTCATTCACCCGGATCGTGGTGGTGCTCCATTTCGTGCGCCAGGCGATGGGCACCGCGCAGATGCCGCCCAATCAGCTTGTTATCGGACTGGCCCTGTTCCTGACCCTGTTCGTTATGCAGAAACCGGCGCACGAGATCTACGAGCGGTGCTGGATCCCCTACAGTGAGCAGAAGGTCACCATCCAGGAGGCGTTCACAAGCTCACAGGAGCCGCTTAAGGAATTTATGCTGCGTCAGACGCGGGAGAAGGACCTGGCGTTGTTCGTCCGCATGGCCGACCTCCAGCAGCCTCAGTCCCCTGAGGAGCTGCCGCTGCGGGTGATTGTGCCGGGCTTCGTCATCAGCGAGCTGAGGGTGGCCTTCCAGATCGGATTTATGATATATATGCCCTTCCTGATAATTGATATGGTTGTGGCCTCGGTGCTGATGTCGATGGGGATGTTGATGTTGCCGCCGGTGATGATCTCTCTCCCCTTCAAGGTGCTGATGTTCGTCCTGGTTGACGGGTGGTATCTGGTGGTGGAGTCGGTGGTGAAGGGGATCCGCTGATGACCACCGAGTTTGCGATATGGATCTGTAAACAGACTGTATTGACGGCGTTGATGATCGCCGCGCCGATGTTGATAGCCGGCCTGGTGGTCGGAATCCTGATCAGCCTGTTCCAGGCGGTGACACAGGTGCATGAGATGACGCTGACCTTTATCCCCAAGATCCTGGTTGTGGCGGCGGTGTTGCTGTTCACGATGCCCTGGATGATAAATGTGGTTGGCCGCTTCGCCAGTGAGCTGTTCAGCTTTATTGGGGCGGGGATAAAGTGAGGCTATGGGGTTAGCTATTCGGGGTTGCGGCGTTGTTCGGCTTTGATTTTCAGCTGATCGAGGCGTTTATGCTGAGTTTCCTGCGGACCGGCACAGCCGTGGCGCTGATGCCGGTCTTCGGCTATCAGGCGGTGCCGGTGCAGGTCAAGGCCGGCATAGCATTCGTCATCGCGCTGGTTTTGACCCCGGTGGCTCATATGCATCTGGTTCAGGCGCCGCCCGGCGTGCTGCCGTTGGCCGCGGCGGCCATCTCCGAGGTTATGGTGGGGCTGTTGTTCGGGCTGGTCACGCTTCTGGTGCTGGTCGGGGCTCAGTTCGCGGGAACCATCATCGGTTTTCAGATGGGGTTCGGCATTGTGCAGGTCATCGACCCCAGTCTTGGGGGGCGGGTCTCGATAATCGGGCAGCTGCAATACCTGGTGGCCCTGATGATCTTTATAACCCTCAACGTCCATCACAGCTTTCTGCGGGCCCTGGGTGAATCATTCGAACTCATTCCCCTCGGAGGGGCGGTCTTTCCACCGGCGATGGCGCTCAGCTACGGACAGCTGACGGCGGAGGTGTTTGTCATTGCGATCAAGCTGGGTGCGCCGGTCATTGCGATGCTCCTGCTCACCCAGATTACCCTGGCATTTGTAGCCCGGATGCTGCCACGGATGAACGTGTTTATCGTCGCCTTCCCGCTTAAGATCGGACTGGGACTGTTAGGGCTGGCCCTGACCTGGCCGCTGTTCCTGTATGTGATAGATAAGGTGTTCAACCGCTTTGTGCAGGTGCTGCGTGAGTTTATCGGTGTTATGGCCGGGCTGTGACCGGATATAACTGGTAGCTCGGACACTCTTGTCCGAGCAATTATCTGCCTGCTTCTGATTTGACCGGACAGGAGTGTCCGGTCCACCAGCAATTTCAGTAAATCGGACACTCAAGTCCGCCACCCTAAGGGACAGTGGAATGCCTGAAGAGTTCCAGGAGAAGACCGAACAGCCGACGGCGCGAAAGAAGCAGCGGGCGCGTCAGCAGGGGACCGTGCCGCAGTCGGTCGAGCTCGGCACCGCCGTGGTGCTGATCACCGGAACCGTGGCGCTGCTTATCTTCGGGAATGGGATAGTCGATCAGATTTGCTGGTGCTTTCGAGCCATCTACGGTGAGCTGTCCGCGATCACCCTGACCACCCAGAACATCCCGGGCTACTTCAAGTTGGGGGGCTGGTTTGTGGTGAAGCTGCTGGCGCCGTTTATGTTGATGGTGGCGCTGGTCGGTCTTGCCGCGAACGTCCTTCAGGTCGGCGTGACCTTCACTACCAAGCCTGTCACCCCCCAGTTCAACCGCCTGAACCCGGTCCAGGGGCTGAAGAGGGTATTCTCACTGCGTGGTCTGGTGGAGGCGGCCAAGGGGATACTTAAGCTGATCATCGTCGGGTGGATCGGCTACCTGACCATAAAGGCCGAGATACCGGGTTTATTACCCCTGATGGACCAGCAGGTGGGGCAGATAATCGCCGCTATCGCTGCCGTGGCGTTAAAGCTCTGCCTGCGGGTGGCGCTGGTCATCCTGCTCCTGGGCCTGCTCGACCTGAAGTTCCAGAGGTGGAAGCACATCCAGGATCTGAAGATGACCAAGCAGGAGGTGAAGGACGAGCACAAGCAGACCGAGGGTGACCCCAAGATCAAGGCCCATCTGCGCAGGATACAATACCGGACCTCGCTCAACCGGATGATAAAGAAGCTTCCCGAGGCGGATGTGGTGGTCTCCAATCCGGTGCACGTGGCCGTGGCGCTGAAGTATGACGCTGAGGTTATGTCGGCGCCGAAGGTTATCGCCAAGGGGGCCCGCAAGCTGGCCGAGCGGATAAAGAGGATCGCCGAGGAGAACGATATCCCGATAGTCGAGGAGCCCGAGCTGGCGCGAGCCCTCTACCGAACGGTCGAGGTCGGCTGGGAGATACCTTATGAGCTGTTCCAGGCGGTGGCGGAGGTGCTGGCACTGGTCTACCGGCTGAAGGAGGCCGCGTGAGGATAGATGTAAACGCGTGTTGGCAGACGCATCTGGATTTGAGTGTCAGGTGGGGACACCTGATACAACCACTTGGGGTGGCACAGAGGTTGCTCATCCCCCTCAGAGTGGGGCTAAAACCATTTCCGGCAGGCAATTGTTGCCTGCTTGTTTCGTGGTTAAATCACGGGCAGTGCAGTGGAAGCTGGGTACGAGCGTAATCCCTTCTTAGCGGGGATTCTGGGCCGGGCTGACGTCCTGATCGCAGTGGCGGTGATCGGTATAGTCTTCCTGATGGTCTTTCCCATACCGGTCTATATGCTCGACCTGCTGCTGGCCGCCAATATCGCCCTGGCGCTATTGGTGCTGCTGATGGCGATGTATACCTCGGAGCCGCTTAATTTCTCGGTCTTTCCGGGGCTGCTGCTGGTTGTGACGCTGTTCCGGCTGGGGCTGAATGTCGCCTCAACCAGGCTGATCCTGGCAGACGGCTATGCCGGCCGCGTCATCGACGCCTTCGGCGGTTTCGTGGTCAAGGGCAACTATATCGTCGGACTGGTAATATTCGTCATCCTGGTGATGATAAACTTCATCGTCATCACCAAGGGTTCCGGGCGGATAGCGGAGGTGGCGGCGCGCTTTACCCTGGACGCTATGCCCGGCAAGCAGATGGCCATCGACGCCGACCTGAACAACGGCCTGATCGACGAGGATGAGGCCAGGGAGCGGCGGGAGAAGATCGGGCGTGGGGCCGACTTCTACGGCGCGATGGACGGCGCGGCCAAGTTCGTGCGGGGGGACGCAGTAGCCGGCATCCTGATAACCCTGGTCAACATCTTCGGCGGACTCTTTATCGGGATCATCCAGCGCGGTATGCCGCTGGAGGAGGCGCTGCAGACCTATACCATGCTGACCATCGGCGATGGGCTGGTCACGCAGGTGCCGGCACTGATCATCTCAACCTCGGCCGGGATTCTGGTCTCTCGAGCCGCGTCTGAGGCCCACCTCGGACGCGAGCTGACCGGACAGCTCCTCTATCAGCCGCGCCCCGTGGCTATCGCCTCAGGAGTGCTCCTCTTGTTCGCCCTGTTGCCCGGCCTGCCGACGGTTCCGTTCCTGGTCCTGGCCGGCTCGACCAGCTTTCTTGCGGTGATGACATCCCGCGGTGAGAAGCAGGCGGCACTGGCTGAACTGGAAAAAAGACCCGATGCTGCGGCCGAGGAGAGGATTACCGACTATCTTCACGTCGATCCGCTCGAGCTGGAGATCGGCTACGGTCTCATCCCTCTGGTGGATAAGGAGCAGGACGGCGACCTGATAAGCCGCATCTCCCTGATACGCAGGCAGCAGGCACTGGAGATGGGGATCATCATCCCCCCCATCCGTATCCGGGACAATCTGCAGCTCAGAGCAAACGACTATGTTATCAAGGTGCGCGGCAACGAGGTCGCCCGGGGTGAGCTGCGCGTGGGCAACTTCCTGGCCCTGAACCCGGGCACCGCCACCGGCACGGTTAAGGGGCCGTCAACCCGCGAACCCACCTACGGCCTGCCGGCGCAGTGGATCGCCGCCTCCGAGCGCGAGAAGGCCGAGAGTCTTGGTTATACCGTGGTCGAACCGGCTGCCGTCCTCGCCACGCACATCGTCGAGGTGCTGAAGAACAACGGCCATAAGATACTTTCGCGTGAGGACGCCAAGCAGCTTATCGACAACCTCAAGCAGGAATCTCCCTCGGTGGTGGAAGAGCTGGTTCCGAACCCGATGCCGCTGGGGGTTGTGCACAAGATACTGCAGAAGCTGTTGAAGGAGGGGATACCGATCCGCGACCTGGCGGTCATCCTCGAGACCATATCCGACTATGCAGCGCACACCCAGGATCCCGACACGCTGGTGGAGTATGTCCGCTACGCCCTGGCACCGGCCATAACCGAGCGGTTCAGCGAGGATGACGGCAAGGTCTATGCCATCACCCTCGATCCGCAGCTCGAAGCGGCCGTATCCGATGAGCTGCAGCGGGTTCAGAATCGGGGGTTGGGTGGGCTGGCGCTGTCGCCCAAGCTCATCAATGGCATCTACCGGCAGATGATAAAGCTGTCCGATGAGGCCACCACGAACGGGAGGCGTCCTATCGTCATCTGTTCGCCGACGGTCAGAGGTGCGGTGCATCGGATACTCGAGCCGGTGATGCCCAACGTGACGGTGCTCTCCTTCGGGGAGCTGCTGGTGAACACCCAGGTGGAATCGATCGGAACCGTCACTACGGAAGGATAATATGTCTGAGATTCCTATCTTCAATCAAATAGAATTAGAAACGACGGGATGAACGTGCGACGGTTTACCGCGCCGGTCATCGGCGATGCGCTGGCTATGGTGCGGCGCACCCTGGGAGAGGACGCCGTTATCCTGCGCACACGGAAGGTGCGGCGAGGAGGGCTGCTCTCTTTTCTGTCCCGGGAATTAGTTGAGGTCACGGCCGCCTCACCCGACCATAAGCCTCTCCCATGCTCTCAGGTGACGGATCGAGCGGCGCAGTTGAAACGGGGGCTGGAATCTGTTCCGGCGGCCGGCCTGGTGCAGGACCTGCGCGAGGAGATAAGCGACCTTAAGGGGCACGTGCGGGAATTGGCCGAGCAGGTTAAGTTCGAGCGGATGCCAAGCCTGCCGGAGCGACTGGCCGAACGATATAAGGATATGGTTCGATCGGGGGTGGAGGAACATATCGCCAAAGAGCTGGCGCAGGAGCTCAACCTCAGGTTTAAGGGGGAACAGCTTGAGGAGGGGGAGCTGGTTGACCGCGAGCTGGTCGGGATGCTGGCTGCCAGGATACCGGTTCGTCGGCCACCGCCGACTGCGGGCAAGCGATCCAGGATCATCGCCCTGATCGGCCCCACCGGGGTCGGCAAGACCACCACCCTGGCCAAGCTGGTCACCAGCTATCGCTACTGGGGACGCAACGATACGGCGCTGGTCTCGGCCGACACCTACAGGGTTGCGGCCATAGAGCAGCTCAAGACCTTCGCCTCAATCGCCGGTCTTCCTATCGAGACGGTTTACCAACCCACCGCGATGAGGAATGTGCTGAACCGCCACGCTCAGAGGGATGCGATATTCATCGACACCGCCGGTCGCAGCCAGGCCGACGCTGAAAAGCTCGACGAACTGGCCGCCTTCCTCGAGGCCGCGCAGCCGGATGAGCTGCTCCTGTGCCTGAGCGTATCGACCCGCTTGGAAGACCAGCTCGACATAATCGAGCGCTACCGGCGGCTGAAGCCGACCGGAATCGTCTTCACCAAGCTGGACGAGGGCCGCGGCCCGGGGATGATAGTCAGCGCCCTCGAGAATTGCTCGCTGCCCGCAACCTATCTGACCTGCGGCCAGAACGTGCCGGATGACATCCTGACCGCCAATCCGCGGAAGCTGGCTGAGTTGATCCTGAATCCGGACGGATTGAGCGAGCTGCAGCGGACCCACTTTGAAGAGTGGATCGCCGCTGAGAGCCGGGCCGAGCCGTCGGAGGAAGCCGTTGGCTGACGGCCAGGCTGACCGGCTCCGGAGATTGAAACAGGAGGAGCGCCGCAGGGGGAACGGGCGAAAATCGGGATGGTCAGTCGGTGCACACCGGCTGAGCGTCACCAGCGGCAAAGGCGGGGTCGGCAAGTCGAATTATGCCTTAAATACGGCTATCGTTCTGGCCGGGTTCGGCCAGAAGGTGCTCCTGATAGATGCCGACACCAACCTGGCCAACCTCGACATCCTGCTCGGCGTCCGCCCCAGATATAACCTGTCGGACGTCTTCGCCGGCGACAGGCTTATGCAGGATGTCATCATCCAGGGACCAGGCGGGATAGATATCCTCCCAGGTTCCAGCGGTGTGCTGGAGATGCTCGAACTGGACGACCAGGTTCAACGGCGGCTGCTGGAGAGCTTCGCCGAGCTCGAAAAGGAGCACGACTACCTCATTATAGACACGGGGGCCGGACTGACACAATCCATCGTCAGCTATGTGACCAGCTCTCACGAGGTGGTGATGGTGACAAACCCCGAGCCGACCGCCATCACCGACGCCTACTCTATGATAAAGGTTGCCACCCACCGCAATCCGACCCTTCGCGTCCGTCTGCTGGTCAATATGGTCAGTTCGATCGAGGAGGCGGCGGAGGTATTCGATAAACTGAACCTTGTGGTGCAGAATTTCCTCAACATACCGATTGAGTTCCTGGGGCATCTGCCAACCGATGCCTGCGTGGCCAAGTCGGTTATGCTTCAGGCGCCGTTTGTGTTGAAGTTTCCCAGGTGTGCAGCCGCGGTGGCGATACGGATGATGGCTCGAAAGCTGCTTCAGAAACGCCCGCATCCACCGGATGAAGAGGATCAGACACTGCTGGAGCGTATCGTCAGAGGCAACCCGGAGTGAATGATGGCCGGTCGTATTAGAGCCGGATACAGGGCTCTGAGCTGTCAGGTGGCGTTAATCCTGGGGCTGGGAACCTTTGCC
>MWJR01000027.1 GCA_002127415.1 Calditrichaeota bacterium AABM5.125.24 | reverse complement strand
ATTTATAAGATTGCTTCGTCACTTCGTTCGCAATGACAAACCTAAAGCACTTTAATGTCTTTATGAATGCAACTTAGTATGAAGGCGGACAGAGCTTGCCCCGCGAAAGCTGGGGAGTGTCCGCCCTACCCTCTGATTGCAGGGATCTTTACCCCCAACTGTCGGGCGGTCTGCAGCGCTTCATCATACCCGGCGTCGGTATGACGGATAACCCCGGTGGCGGGGTCGTTCCAGAGAACCCGCTGCAGGCGCACCGCTGCTTCAGGGGTTCCGTCGGCCACGATGACCATTCCGGCGTGCAGGGCATAGCCTATCCCCACACCGCCGCCGTGATGGTATGACACCCAGCCGGCTCCGGATACGGCGTTAACCAGTGCATTCAGAATCGGCCAGTCAGCCACGGCGTCACTGCCGTCCTTCATCCCCTCGGTCTCCCGGTAGGGCGAGGCGACCGAGCCGGCGTCGAGGTGGTCACGGCCGATTACTATCGGCGCCGACAGCTCGCCCGAGGCCACCATATCGTTGAAGGCCAGTCCGAGCTTCTCCCGCTCACCAAGCCCCAGCCAGCAGATGCGGGCCGGCAGCCCCTGAAAGGCAACCCGCTCTCCCGCCAGCTTTATCCACCTGCAGAGCGCCTCGTCTTCGTGGAACAGCTCGAGCACCTTACGGTCTGTGCACCGGATATCTTCCGGATCGCCTGAGAGGGCCACCCAGCGGAACGGGCCTTTGCCGCGACAGAAGAGGGGTCTGATGTATGCGGGGACGAAGCCGGGGAAGTCGAAGGCCCGCTCTGCCCCACCCTTTGCCGCCTGGGCGCGCAGATTGTTGCCATAGTCGAAGACCTCCGACCCGCGGTCGAGCAGGGTCACCATCGACCCGATATGTTCAACCATCGACCGGTAGGCGCGGCGCACGTATTCATCCGGATCCCTCTGCCTCAACTCGAGGGCTTCCGCATACGTCACTCCGGCAGGAACATAGCCGTGGAGCTCATCGTGCGCCGAGGTCTGGTCGGTGACCACGTCAGGGGTGATACCGCGCTCGATCAGCCGCTTCAGGAGGTCAACTGCATTGGTCAACACGCCGACCGAGACCGCCTGCCTCTTATCCCTGGCCTCAAGCGCCCAGTCTATCCCCTGGTCGAGGTCATCGGTCCAACGGTCGAGGTATTGGGTCTTGATGCGGCGTTCAATCCGTTCCGGATTGATCTCGGCTATCAGGGCGACCCCTTCGTTCATAGTCACCGCCAGCGGCTGAGCGCCGCCCATTCCCCCCAATCCCGCGGTGACGACCAGTCTTCCGGCCAGGCTGCCGCCGAAGTTCCGCGCCGCCACCGACGCCAGAGTCTCGTAAGTCCCCTGCAGGATGCCCTGCGTTCCAATGTATATCCACGACCCGGCCGTCATCTGCCCGAACATAATCAGCCCCTGCCGCTCGAGCCCCCGGAAGTAGTCCCAGTTCGCCCAGTTGGGGACGAGGTTCGAGTTGGCGATGAGGACCCGCGGGGCGTCCGGATGGGTGGGAACCACCCCCACCGGCTTGCCCGATTGAACCAGGAGCGTCTCATCATTTGACAGTTGGATGAGGCTTTCGGCAATAGCCCCGGCTGCCTCCCAGCTCCGGGCCGCACGGCCGGTGCCGCCATAGACAATCAATTCATCGCGGTTCTCGGCCACCTCAGGGTCGAGGTTATTCAACATCATCCTGAGTGCAGCCTCCTGAACCCAGCCCCGGCACCGCATCTCACTCCCGTGCGGTGTGCGCCAGTCCCTGATATCCATATCAGCACCCCTGCCAAAACAAAAGGCAACTCAATTGCGAGCTGCCTTCATTTTATTTAGAAACAATGATTGATGAATAATAAACAGTGTAATCGAGAATATATCTTCTATCATCATCCATCATTCATTGTTTATCGTTCGTTACTTATCACTATCTTCAGTTGATTCTTCGGTCTCCTCCGGTTCTGGTGCGGCCTCGGTGGTTTCCTTAGCCTTCTTAGCGGTTCTGGAAGCCCGTTGAGCCGCCTTAAGTAGGGATTTGCTCTCCTTCTTCGGCGTCGTCGCAGCGGCAGCGTCATCGAAGCCGACCAATTCGAGGATCGCCATCGGCGCTCCATCACCTCGACGCGGTCCGAGCTTGATGATGCGGGTGTAACCACCATCGCGGTGCTGGAAGTGAGGGCCGAGCTCATCGAACAGCTTCTTGATCGCCTCCCGGTTACGGATGTAACGCAGCACATGCCGCCGGGCCGCCACATCTCCCCGCCTGGCGAATGTTATCATACGTTCCGAGAACCGTCGAGTCTGCCTGGCCTTGGCCAGGGTTGTAATCACCCGCCGGTGCAGGAACAGAGCCTCTGAAAGATTACTGAACAGAGCCTTGCGATGGCTGCTCGTCCGGTTGAGGTGGCTTCTATCGTATAGGTGCCGCATATTGGAGTCTCGTTAGCGGATTTTTTTTCTGTGGACAATTCGCAGGATATCCTCAGGCGTGTGTGCGCCGACGGGCTTCGGGGCCGAGATACTTCTCAACATCGAATCCAAACTTGAGCTTGTGTTCCTGCAGGATGGCATTCAGTTCATACAGCGATTTGCGACCGAAATTCTTAAACTTGAGCATCTCGGATTCATCCTTTGAGACCAGATCAGCTATGGTCCGGATCTTGGCCTCCTTGAGGCAGTTGGCGGAACGCACCGACAGCTCGAGCTCATCGACCGGCTTGCGAAGCAGGCGTTTGATCTTGAGTATCTCCTCATCAGTCTCAACGCCGACCTCTTCATGACGGGGTTTGACGTCGAAGTTGATGAAGAGCTGGATGTGGTCACGCAGGATCTTACCGGCATAGGTCAGCGCGTCGTCTGGAGTAATCGACCCGTCGGTCCAGACCTCAAGGATCACCTTTTCATAATCGGTTCTTTGACCGACACGGGTGTTTTCGACCGAGTATTTGACCTTCTGTATCGGGGTGTAGATTGCATCGAGAGGGACGGTTCCTATCGGCATATCCTGGTCCCGATTATCCTCGGCGGGGATGTAGCCCCGCCCGCTCTTAATCGTCAACTCCATGTTGAATTCGGCGTCTTCGTTCAGGTGAGCTATTATGTGGTCCGGGTTCAACACTTCAAATTCGGCAGTTCCGGTCTGAAGCTGTCCAGCAGTGAAGACCGCAGGTCCTTTCAGGTGCAGCCGGACCTTCTCGGGATAACGGTTCAGAAGCTTGAGCCGAACACCCTTCAGCGCCAGAACCATCTCGGTAACGTCCTCCTTGACCCCCTGGATGGTGCTGAACTCGTGCTGCACCCCGTCTATCCGTATGGATGTGACGGCAGCTCCCGTCAGGGAGGAGAGCAGCACCCGCCGCATGGTGTTTCCGATGGTTATGCCGAATCCTTGCTCGAGTGGCTGGATGATGAACTTGCCGTAGGTTGTCGAATAAGTGGAATAGTCCACCTCGATCGATTCGGGCATCTGGAAGTTTGATCCATTCATATTGATTTCCTCTGGATGGGCTCGTCAGAAGCCTAACGGGAATACAGTTCAACGACCAGCTTTTCATTGCCGGTCATCGGGATCTCCTCACGCTTGGGCCGGGTCAGCAGAACCCCTTCCATCCTGGCCTTATCGAGTGACAGATAGGATACTAACCGCTCTTCACGGACACGACGCATAGCTTCGTGAATAATCTCGAGCTTGCGGGAGTGCTCACGGACCTGGATTACATCCCCTGGTTTAACGAGGTATGAAGGGATGTTGACCTTCCGCCCGTTAAGGAGAAAGTGACCGTGACCCACCAGCTGACGAGCCGCCTTCAGTGAAGGTGCCATTCCAAGCCGGAAAACGATGTTATCGAAGCGGGTTTCAAGCCTGATGAGCATATTTTCACCGGTCACACCGCGCTCACCGGTCGCCTTCCGGTATGTGTTCCGGAACTGCCGTTCAACCAGGCCGTAGCTCCGACGTATCTTCTGTTTCTCCCGAAGCTGGAGTCCGAAGTCGGACTGCTTGAACCGCCGGCTCTGGCCATGTTGGCCTGGTGGGTAACCCCGGCGCTCGAAGGAGCATTTGGTCGAGAAGCACCGCTCCCCCTTCAGGAAGAGCTTCATACCTTCACGACGGCACTGTTTACAGACTGATCCCGTATATCGGGCCATCTAAACTTCGTCCTCGTTAAATTACCTGAGAGTTTTAACCAAGTAATGATTTTCCTGTTGTAGTCGGGGCTGTCCCCAAGCCCGACAGTCGCGGTTAGAGACAACCACGACTACGATCAGTATTTTGTCAATACTCTCAATTACCTTTTATCTTCCTACAATCCGTCTCATCGCACGGATCAGATGCGCCGCCGCTTCTTTGGACGACAGCCGTTGTGAGGCAGGGGTGTAACGTCCCTGATGGCGGTGATAACCAGTCCGGCTGCCTGAAGCGACCTGACGGCTGATTCCCGTCCTGAGCCCGGACCCTTAACAAAGACAGTCACCTTCTCCACACCCATCTCCATAGCTGCTTTGGCTGCAGCGTTGGCCGCCTGCTGGGCCGCAAACGGAGTGCTCTTATGCGCCCCCTTAAACCCCATCCGACCGCAACTGGCCCAGGTGAGCACGTTGCCGTAATTGTCGGTTATGGTGATCATAGTGTTGTTGAAGGAGGCCTTGATATGGGCGATGCCCACCGAATCGACCTTCTCCCTCTTGCGTGGCCGTCTCTTATCTCCCTTGGCCAATTGGCTACCTTCAGTTAGACATCTGTTGATTTATCAGATTCAGGGCTTCATCCGACAAACAGACCAGATCGCCGCCCTGAAATCTCATCCCTTCTTTTTAGCAGGCGAGGGTCTGCGGCGCGCACGCCGGGTGCGGGAGTTGTTACGTGTATTCTGGCCCCGGGCCGGCAGCCCGCGCTTGTGGCGCGTGCCGCGGTAGCAACCGATGTCGATGAGCCTCTTGATACTCATCTGAACCTCGGTGCGCAGGGGACCTTCGACCTTACAGTCCTCGTTGATGATATCGCGGATACGCTTGACCTGCGCATCGCTGAGCTTGTCGGACTTGATGTCCGGGTCCACCCCGGCTTTTGTCAGTATCCGGTTGGATGTGCTCTTGCCGATGCCGTAGATGTAGGTCAGTGCGATCTCAACCCGCTTGTTGCGCGGCAGATCTACACCTGAAATGCGGGGCATCCTATCTCCTCAATAGATGTCGATAGTCAATTCTCAAAATATCAACCCTGCCGCTGCTTGTGCTTGGGGTTCTTGCATATTACCCGCACCACCCCCTTGCGACGGATGATCTTGCAGTTGTCGCATATCTTCTTTACCGAGGCTCGGACTTTCATGTCTCAATTCTCTCTCAATCGGTCATTGCGAGCGAAGCGAAGCAATCTGTCAAGAAAAGATTGCTTCGGCGCTTCGCGCCTCGCAATGACATTGAACTTACCCTTTTTACTTGTAACGGTAGACGATCCGCCCCCGCGACAGGTCGTATGGTGAAACCTCAACCGTGACCTTATCACCGGGAAGGATCTTGATATAATGCATCCGCATCCGCCCCGAGATATGCGCCAACACCACGTGTCCGTGCTCGAGCTCGACATGGAATGTGGCGTTGGGCAGGGTCTCCAGGACGGTGCCGTCAACCTTTATCGGCTCTTCCTTAGCCAAAAGCTCAACCTCTCCTGTTGTTATTACCGCTCATTTTACTGTCGAACTCGCTCTATTCCGCTACAGCCAGCCACGGATCGGAACCGTCTTCGAGCAGTGTCAGTATCTCCGGCTCCCCCTCGGTGACCAGGATGGTGTGTTCAAAGTGCCCGGCTGGCGAGCCGTCAGCCGTAGTGGCTGTCCATCCGTCCTTAAGAACCTTGATCTGCCACCCGCCCACCGATACCATCGGCTCGATGGCCAGGGTCATCCCCGGTTTCAAGGGAATGTTACTGTCGGAGGACCGGTAGTTGGGAACCGCTGGCTCCTCGTGAAGTCCCGACCCGATGCCGTGCCCCACCAGATCCCGAATCACGTTGAAGCTGTGCTGCTCGACCCAGTCCTGCACCGCCACGCCGATGTCAACGACCCGATTGCCGGGCCTGGCCTTGTCAATCCCCCGATAGAGCGCCTCGCGGGTCACCTGCCATAACGAACGCCGGGTCTCGTCAACCTTACCCACCAGAAAACTGGCGGCCATATCGGCGAACCAGCCGTCGAGCTCCAGACCGGCGTCGATGCCGACTATCTGCCCCTCTTCCAACTCCCGCTGCGAAGGCAGTCCATGCACCACCTCGCTCTCGACCGAGATGCAGGTGGCGGCGGGAAAGGGGGTTCGATTGCCGCCGCGATAACCCTTGAATGCGGGTCTGGCGCCGGCACGCCGGATGGCATCCTCCATCGCCCTGTCGATGTCGGATGTGGCTACGCCGGGTCTAACCTTATCGAACAGCTCAACGAAGGCAGCCGCCAGCACCTTCCCGGCACGGCGCATCCGCTTGATATCACGCGGGCTCTTAAGATATATCAACTCAGCGCTTCCTTTATCCGGGCGAACACCTCATCAGGCTCACCCAAACCGTTCACCTCCAGCAACAGGTCCTTGTTGCGGTAGTAGTCCAAGACAGGCTCCGTCTGAGCGTAATATACCTCAAGCCGACGGGCAATGGTCCCGGCGCGGTCGTCATCTCTCTTTATGAGCTCACCTCCACACTCACAGCTATTCCCTTTCGGCATAATGCCTGAAGCCGGGTTGTAGACCTTGCCGCAGTTCCGGCAGACCCGCCTGGTCAACGACCTGTTAATAGCCTGTTCGTCAGGCACAACCAGCGACAGCACACGCACCTGCTCATCATCCACAAGCCTGTCCAATCCCTCAGCCTGTGCCACCGTTCGCGGGAAACCGTCAAATAACACACCTTCCCCGGTATGAGCGTCGATGTAGTCACGGATTATCTCCAATATCACATCATCCGGCACGAGCTGCCCGGCGTTCATATAGCCTCTGGCGCGGCGTCCCAGCTCACTCCCCTCGGCTACGGCCGCACGCAGAAGATCGCCGGTCGAGAGGTGATTAAGATTGTAATCACGCGTCAGCATTTCAGCCTGAGTTCCCTTGCCGGCGCCGGGGGGGCCGAACAGTACCAATATCATTACTCTTCACCTGCAGCCAAATAGCAGCAAGGCCGATTTAATGAAACCTTTGCGTCTTTGCGTGAGGCTCACATCCTCCGCCGCCCGCGGATTCGCCCGGCCTTCATCAGGCCGTCGTAGTGACGCATCAGCAGGTGGGCTTCTATCTGCTGGAGCGTATCCAGCGCCACTCCCACGATAATCAGCAGCCCCGTTCCGCCAAAAAACGAGGCGAAGCTGTATGACACATTTATCTGTTTGGTGATCAGGCTCGGGAAAATGGCGATAAATCCGAGGAAAACCGCCCCGGGAAAGGTTATCCTGGACAGTATGAAATCGAGGTATTCCGCCGTGCGCTTGCCAGGCTTCACCGATGGAATAAGCCCGCCGTGTTTCTTCAGGTTGTTGGCCACATCGACAGGATTGAACGCCACCGCCGTGTAGAAATAGGTGAAAAATACAATTAGCATCCAATAAATCGACATATACAGAAACGAGTCAAATGCGAAGGCGGTGGTCATCCAGTCGCGCATCGATCCATCGGGCATAAACGTGGCCAGCGTCGAGGGAAGGAACATTATGGTCTGGGCGAAGATGATCGGCATAACCCCGGCGGTATTGACCCGCAGCGGAAGGTGCGTCGACTGCCCGCCATATACCCTGCGCCCGACGACCTTCTTGGC
>MWJR01000197.1 GCA_002127415.1 Calditrichaeota bacterium AABM5.125.24 | reverse complement strand
GGTTCGGACATTGTGGGCACCTCCTGAGGTTAAAGTTATTGCCTTTTCCTCCTGTCCACAATATCGGGGGAAGATCACCCCCTTACTCCCCCCCTGCAATAGCAGGGGGGGTGATTAAGGGAATGTCTATTATAAAATGCTCAGAGTAATATGTATATAGAACAGAAACATTGGAGTTAACTATGCAGATCAGGCGCTACTTCACTTCAGCGGCGATATTCAGCCTGATCCTGGCGATGGCGCTGCTCTCCGGCTGCAGGAATAAAAAGGCACCCGTCGGTACCTCCGGCGGCGAGGGGCAACCGCCATACAAGCCGGCAAACCTGAGGGCGCTGTTCATATCGGAGACGGAGATCCTTTTAACCTGGCAGGACAGGTCGGACAACGAGGACGGGTTCGAGGTTCACGAGAGCGTCAACGATGACACCAGCTTCTATCACCTGACAACTACTCCCCCCAACACCGACAGCCTCTGGTTACGCGATAAGAGCAGAGATTCGACCTATTACTATCGGGTTCAAGCCTTCAATGAGTTTGGTCAATCGCTTTTCTCGGATACCGCCGAGGCAACGAAGGGGGCGGTGATCCTAACCTTCGAGCGACAAGACAGCCCCTGCCTTTCAGTGTCATATTGTCCGGACGGCACAGAGGTGATATCGGGCTGGGGCGATTTCGTAATCAGGGTTTGGAGCGTCATCAACGGCGATCTGATCAGAATCTACACCGGACACGAGAATATGGTTACTGCAATCGCGTTCAGCCCGGACAGCGTCCATTTCGCCTCAGGTTCGAACGATAATTCGGTCCGGATCTGGAATTTCATCGAACGCCGGATGAAATATACCCTGATGGGACACATCGAATTCGTGAACTGTCTCGCCTTCAGCCCCGACGGCCGCTTCTTAGCCTCGGGGTCGATCGACAGAACCGTCCAGATATGGAAAGTGGATACCGGAGAGCATCTCCTGACCCTTTACGACACCACCAGGGTGTTTTCCGTGGCGTATAGCCCTGACGGGCGATACCTGGCCTCGGCGGTGGGGATGAAAGTCAGAATATGGGATCCCTCAAACGGCGAGGCCCTATTGACACTGTTGGGGGAAGATGAGTATGTAAATGCGGTCGCCTTCAGTCCGGATGGGGAACAGCTGGCAACCGGTTCGGCGAATGGAACGGTAGCATTATGGAATACCCGGTGGGAGGACAGGATCGGAGAAACGGTGCATAACTATGAGATCTTACTGTATGGGCATGAGGATTCTATTTTCGATGTCGCCTACAGTCCCAACGGCCGCTACCTGGCCTCAGGTTCGAGGGACGATACGATAATAATCTGGGATCCTGTCGAACGGGATTATTCAATGACCCTCAGCGATCACGAAGTAGCCGTATATTCCATCGACTTCAGCCCGGACAGTCATTATCTGGCTTCCGCATCCGGTGATAGAACCGTCAAGATATGGGGCTATTTCTACTGAGCACCGGCGGCGGGACGGTGCTGTTCGAGGTGATCCCCACTGGATGAACACCGGCACCGTCTGAGGGCCGTCGAGGTGAGCTACCGCTACCCGGGTGCGGCTTCCCTGGCACTGAAGGGGGTGACCTGCTCCATCGGCAGCGGGGAGGTAGTCGGGCTGGTCGGGCCGGCGGCGTCTGGGAAATCAACCCTCGGACGCCTCATCAAGGGGCTGATCGAGCCGACGGGCGGCCTATTTACCGCTGAAGAGGACGGCGGTGACCAGGCCAAGGCGCCTGCTGCGTTCCGGCTGAAGACCGTCGGCTGGGCCGGGGCTCATCCCGAGGTTCAGATCTTCGCCCCCACCGTTCGCGCCGAGGTCGCCTTCGGAGCGGCCAATCAGGGGCTCTCAGGAGGCGAGCTCGACCGCCGGGTCAACTGGGCGCTGCAGGTCGCGGGGTTGAAGACGAACGGATGTCTGGAACGCCATCCCCGGTCGCTATCCGGAGGGGAGAGGAGGCGGCTGGCGCTGGCATCGGTCGTGGCGATGCGCTGCCGGTTCTATCTCTTCGACGAACC
Source organism: Calditrichaeota bacterium AABM5.125.24 (assembly GCA_002127415.1). GTDB lineage: Bacteria > Electryoneota > AABM5-125-24 > Hatepunaeales > Hatepunaeaceae > AABM5-125-24. The sequence goes on along the minus strand of MWJR01000197.1, from coordinate 5,776 downwards.
CACGGCCGGGCTGGACCTAAATGGCCACAGGAGCTTCATTGCGCTGCTGCGAATCCTCCGGGATGAGGGGTGCGGGATGGTCTGGATCACCCACGACATTCAATCTCTGCCCGGCGTGGTGGACCGGCTGTGGGGGCTGGAGGATGGACGGTTGGCGCTGAACAGATCGGCCGACGATATAGACTGGAGTGAGCTGAGAAGAAAGATGGAGCAAGGCATATCAATTAAAAATTAAAAATTAACATTCTGATATGATAATCCTGGTCCTTAACAGCGGGTCGAGCTCGGTCAAGTACCGGCTGTTCGAGATGGGGGGGGAGCGCTGCCTGGCCTGGGGTGGCGTCGAGAGGATCGGAGCGCGGGGGGCGATCCTCAACCACCAGCGTTATGACGGTCACAAGGTCAAGCTGGCCGGGGAGATAGTTGACCATCAGGCAGCCATAGAATACATTCTGGCCATCCTGCTCTCGAAGAACCACGGCGTCATCGGCGAGCGCAGCGAGATCAAGGCCGTCGGACATCGGGTCGTGCACGGCGGGGAGAAGTTCACCGGGTCGGTTCTAATCGACACTGAGGTGATGACCCAGCTCCACGACTGCATCGAGCTTGCCCCGCTGCACAACCCGCACAACATCAAGGGAATCACCGCCTGCCGGGCCCTGCTGCCGGATGCGCCCCAGGTTGCTGTGTTCGACACCGCCTTCCACCAGCAGATGCCCGACTATGCCTATCTTTACGGGCTGCCGTATATCCTCTATAAGCGTTATGGTGTCAGGCGCTACGGCTTCCACGGCACCTCGCACCGTTACGTGTCAGACCGGGCCGCGAGGCTGATGGAGCGACCCATCGAGGAGCTGAAGCTAATCACCTGTCACCTCGGCAACGGCTGCAGCATTGCCGCGGTCAAGGGCGGGGTCTCGGTCGATACCAGTATGGGCTTCACCCCCACCGAAGGGCTGCTGATGGGAACCCGCACCGGCGACCTCGACCCGGCCGCGCTGCTTTACATTATGAGCCGGGAGGAGATCGGCATCGGCGAGGCCAACTCGCTCATCAACAAACACTCGGGGTTGCAGGGGATCTCCGGGGTGTCCAACGATATGCGTGAGATCGAGGCCGAGGCCGCCGCAGGCAATGCCCGCGCCGAACTGGCGCTCTCCGTCTTCTGCTACCGGGTGAAGAAGTATATCGGCGCTTATGCGGCGGCGATGGGGGGGATCGACGGGGTGGTCTTCACCGGTGGCATCGGCGAGAACTCGAGTGAGGTCCGTCACCGGACGATAGACGGACTGCAGTTCCTCGGACTGGAACTGGATCCCGAGGCCAACCGTTCAAATGATACCGGGGAGCGGTTCATCGACCGCGGCGGGCCCGCCCGCGTGATGGTCATCCCGACGAACGAGGAGCTGGTGATCGCCAGGGATACGGTGGGGCTGGTTAATCACTGACGGGCAGGGCGGACATCTTTGTCGGTCATATAGGAGAAACCTGTCCAGCAAGTTGGACAGACCACCCTGTCGGTGAAGATGTGCAACGAGATGTTGCGGGTTCTCAAACCCGGCGGGCAGTTTGTGCTGATCGACCTGCGGCGCAACCGGCTGCTGTCGCTTCTTGAGAAGGAGATGCGCGCGGCATATACCCTACGGGAAGTGTTGGAAATCGTCAAGCGCACCAGATTGCAACCACGCAACATCAAACAGACGATGATCTTGCTGGGGGTGATGGGGTTAGAGATTCCTCGGTAAAATCAGAGCAATTAAGGTAAAATTCAAATGATTACCAAAATTCATTACGGGTCATTCAAGAGCCACTTAGACAGCGAATTGCCACTTGAGCCCCTCACCATTATAGTGGGCACCAATGCGAGTGGCAAGACTAACGCCTTGGAAGGCTTATCTTTGCTTTCCCTAATCGCGACAGGGGCTGAGTTGGGTAAGACATTGGAGTCATCAGAGGGTAACATACGCGGAGGTGCCACATCTTGCGCACCATTTGGTGCTGATGTAGTTACTCTTGGTTGTGATTTTCCTCCTCCACGGATATGCGAAAGTAGAGAGCGTGATAGGAATTTTAAAGATGGGGATCACTGCAGATATGAAATTTCAATCCAACTAAACCCCGTGCCATTAGTGAAAAGTGAGAGTATTCGCTTTGTGCGCTACAAGGGTGATCTTAATTGGTTACCCCTTTATGAAGAGAAGGAATTAAAATCAGAAATTCAGGTAATTACTGCAAAAGTTGATAATTTTCAAAGAGGAGGAGAAAAGCCCGAATTTGAATTCATTGCAAGAATTCCGATACTCTTTCAGCTATTGCCAAAACTCGCTTCCGACCCACGATTCGAAAGTTACCAGAACCGTCCTTTACCGTACGAAAACCACAAATCGGTTGTTGGACGACTGATAAATTCGCTATCGAGCATCACGGTTGTCGATCCTAAACCTGATTTAATTCGCAGGACTGGCTACGTCCCTATGGAAGTCAAGGCGATGGACAGGGAAGGGAGGAACTTATCTGGTGTGCTATTTAATCTTTTCCAGAATGAATCGACTAAAGCCAGAATCGAAGATCTGCTCCGCGGATTACCCGAACATGAAATCAGTAAAATAGATTTTGTCAAGACGCCCAGGAATGAAGTTCAACTTGCCATAAAAGAGAAATTTCTTGGGAGTCCAACTGATGTACCATTCGAAGCTTTGTCGGATGGCACAATACGATTACTTGCTGTCCTTGCAACTGCTTTCTCGCTGAGGGAGGGAGGATTGATGGTTATAGAGGAGGTAGATACTTCACTTCATCCAAGCAAGGTAGAGCGACTTTTAGATTTGCTAATGGAAGTAGCTGTCGAGAATAAAACACGCCTTCTAGTCACAACTCACAATCCAGCGTTATTGGATGCTATTAAACCTAATAACTATAACTCTGTAGTTATTTGCTATCGCACTGCTGACAAAGGATTATCACGTTTTGTTCGTCTAGTGGATGTTCCAGATATAGAAAGTGTTCTTCTAAGAGAAAATCTTGGAACAGTCATGAGTAAAAGGATTTATGATAAATATGTAAAGAGAAGTATTGATGAACGAAAAAAACATAAAGACCAAATTATAATAGAATGGTCAAAACGACTTGAGGTTGAATGATGGCATCAGCGATTCGGATTATGGATACGAGTATTTATTTGACTGTTTTAGGTGTTCCAAAGCACGAGAGAGGCGATTCAGGTAGAGTTGAACAACTCAGAAATGAGGTTGAACGCTGCGCTAAAAACGATGTTATAATTATCATTCCTTTAGGGACAATCGTCGAAACTGGAAATCATATCGCGAGCGCTGTTGATGGACGCCGTTACGGAATTGTTAACCGATTTATTGAAGATATAACAGCAGCGATTGAAGACCGAGCGCCTTATTCAATCGGGATGGTTAACTCAGCTGCTCTTAGAGAATGGTTAGATTTATTTAGGTCGCATTCAAGCTCAAATCTCGAGCTCGGAGATGTAACTTGTATTGCAGAATTTAACCGGTGCAGAGAAATATATCCTGTCAAACCTGTTATGATATGGTCTGATGATGAAGAACTAATCAGTTATAACTATATTCCGAACTCAACGAATGGATAGTGGGCCAAAGATTGCGCCTCTCCTCCTACTTCGCCCTTGTAGCCCGCCAGTTCCGGCGCAACAGGCTGGCGATGGCGGAGCTGGTGGCCCGACTTGCTCGCAAGTCTTGTCTCACAAGGTGACAGACAGGAATGTCTGTCCCACCAGAATAAGGCAGGCGGGGACGCCCGCCCCACTGAGTCAGTTAAACTAAAACATGTCAGTCAAAACAGATAATTCCGCAATCCGCAATCCGCAATCCGAAATCAAACCTCGCCGCTCCTCCTACTTCGCCCTTGTAGCCCGGCAGTTTCGTCGCAACAGGCTGGCGATGGCGGGTTTCGGGACGGTGGTGGCGCTGGTGCTGGTGGCGCTGGGAGCGGATTTCATCGCCAACGACCGGCCTCTGGCGATCAGCTGCGAGGGCAAGCTCTACCTCCCGGCGGCGCAGGGCTACCTGGTCGATCTGGGGCTGTCGCGCTGGCCGGCTGAGTTCCGCAACAAGAAGTTCAAGAAGCTGGTCGAGATGGACGAGCGCAGGCCCGCGGAGGAACGGTGTATCGACTGGGTTCTGTTCCCGCCGATACCGTTTTCTCCGAACGACTACGACCTGGACTACGTCATCACCCCGCCGTCGTGGCAACACTGGCTCGGCACCGACGACACCGGCCGCGACCTGACCAGCCGGCTTGTCCACGGCACCCGTATCTCGCTCTCGATCGGGGTGGTGGCGGTATCGATATACATCACCATCGGTGTTATTTTAGGCTCGCTGGCGGGCTTCTTCGGCGGCTGGGTGGACATCCTGATCTCACGGCTGATCGAGCTGATGATATGCTTCCCGGTCTTCTTCCTGATCATCGCCATCGTGGCCTATCTGCCCCAGAGCATCTACAATATAATGATCGTGATCGGTGTGACCGGCTGGGCGGGTGTGGCCCGGCTGGTGCGGGGTGAGTTCCTGCGGGTGCGGAACATCGACTACGTGTCCGCAGCCCGGGCCCTCGGCCTGCGAACGCCGCGCATCATCTTCCGGCACGTTCTGCCCAACGCGCTGGCGCCGGTGTTCGTATCGGCCACCTTCGGGGTGGCGGTGGCGATACTTGTCGAATCGAGTCTCTCGTTCCTCGGCTTCGGCGTGCCGCCCAACGTGGCATCGTGGGGATCCATCCTGGCCAAGGCGCGCGAGCTGCTGCCGGCGGGCTGGTGGATAACCACCTTCCCCGGACTTGCTATATTTGTCACCGTGACAGTGCTGAACTTGGTCGGCGAGGGGCTGCGGGACGCGATGGACCCCCGACTGGCCAGGCGGTGATCCTCTGTTTGGTTGTCAAACGTGACGCTTGATACCACATTGAATTTAGAGGTATGAAATGAATTCAGATGTATTCAGACAGTGGTTAATCGGTTCTCTTACCGCCATAGCGGCCTGCGGTCTGATGCTGTTGGGTGCATCCTGTAAAAAGTCCACAACTCCACCGCCGCCACCGCCGGCCTACACCCTTGATATCTATCCGTTAAACGGTATCCCGGAGGCCGACATCAACACCAACTTTTATCTCGGCGGGCGGCTCAACGACAGCCAGGGCAATCCCGAAGCCGGGCGGAGGGTCTATTTCACCCTCGACCAGAACTGGATGGGAACCATCACCCCCTGGGCCACCACCGCGCCCGATTCGGTGGATGGCTTCGTGGAACGGGTCGTCTTCCACGGTGATACGGTCGGTGTGGCCCTCATCCAGGGGTATGTCGAAAATATCGAAGGGCAGGAGCTGGCTTCCGATACGCTTTCAATCTGGGTTCGAGACCCGATTAACGGTTGAACCGGCGGGCGTAATGCGGGGACAGATAACAGTTATTTGAGAGGGGTATTCGATAAGGCTGTAAGAAGTTATCAAGTGGACAGGTTGACAAGTTATGAAATCCCGCCTCCTGACTTGTAACCTGTAACCTTGTCAACCTGTAAACTTCCGTCAGCCACCGTAGCTCAGTCGGTAGAGCAGGTCATTCGTAATGATCAGGTCGCAGGTTCGATCCCTGTCGGTGGCTCGAATAGAAATTCATCTATTATTTGTCATTCCCGCGAAACAGACTGTCCGATAATGCAAGATTTGGCAAGGCGCACGCCCTCGTGCGCCATTCAAGTTATTGTTTTTACGGGCGCACGAGGGCGTGCGC
>MWJR01000030.1 GCA_002127415.1 Calditrichaeota bacterium AABM5.125.24 | reverse complement strand
ACGAAAGTCAGGAAAAGCTGGGGGCGTGCGCCTTGCCGCAGAGCAACCCAAAAGCAATTCTCGGACAGACTGCTGCGTCGGAATGACAGAGCTCAATGTCAACTATAAAATGCCCCCCTTAATAGGACTGGGGGAAGTATGTTGTCATCCCGAAATGTCAGGATGACAGCACTTTTAAACACAAGGGCGTGTGATAACACACGTGCCTCAAGGTTCTCTTGTTATGATAATGTTGTCGCTGAAGAGGTCAGAGCCACTATCCTGTTTCTACCTCCTGAGAAAGCATTATTGGACAAAGAGAGAGACAAAGACCAGAAGGAGGTCAGAATGCAAGGTAGCAGGCTTTACATCGGAAATCTCAAGTATTCTGTAACTAACGAACAGTTAGAGAAGCTGTTTTCCGAGTATGGCGAGGTTAAGCATGTCAACGTAATCGAAGGCCGTGGCTTTGGGTTTGTTGAGATGTCTAACCCATCTGAAGCTGAAGCCGCCAAGGAAGCGCTGGACGGCAGCGATTACGATGGACGGACTTTAAGAGTTGACGAGGCTCATCCGCCCAAAAGCAGAGAAGGAGGCAGAGAAGGAGGAAGACCCCAAAGGTATTAGAACAGATTAGACGTGCTGTCAAATTTCTGGTTTGGCAGCATTTAGTCCCAGTCACGACACAAGTGGTGTCAAACGTCCTGTTTGACACCACTTGTGGGGGGGACGTTTGACACGATTTATTCTTACTGTCATTCCGGCAGGATATGATGTCCGAGAATTTAGCGTTGTTTCCCGTCATCCCGAAGGTTCGGGATGACGGGAAATCAAGCACTTAACCGGCAGACGAGGGCGTCTGCCGGCGGGCAGCAAATATTCAATTCTGTGGGTGTGGGATTGAAAGAATACTACGGGATAGATGCGGCTTTTTTACGATTCCTATACGTCCGAAGTCTCTATGGGGGACGTGCCGTTCTACGTGGAAGAGGCGAAGAAAGCCGGTGGACCGGTGCTGGAGATCGGATGCGGCACGGGGCGGATAACTATTCCGGTTGCGGAGTCGGGGGTGGAGATTGTCGGGCTGGATCGGTCGCCGGATATGCTCGATTATTACTCAGAACGTTTTATTGTTGACAGATTCTGCTTCTTTCCCCTTCTATTGAGGGGGATTATGATGATATGCCCTACCGAAGCGTTTTTACCTGGAAAGAGGGGATATGCTGGAAGGTGCGTATTTACAAGACGTTATAAATATTCTGTCACAGGTGGCGGAAAAAACGGGGATGGAATTCCGAAATAAAAATGACACTCGCTGAAAAGATACTGGCCATACACTCGGGACGGGACAGCGTCAGGCCCGGTGATATGGTGATGGCACGGGTCGATATGGTGTTGGGGACCGACGTAACCGTGCCGCTGTCGGTGGAAGTGTTCCGCCAGATGGGGGCCGGGAAGGTCTTCGATACGGAGAAGATCGCCCTGGTCAACGACCATTTCGTGCCGGCCAAGGATGTCAAGGCAGCGACGTTGTCGAAGATTATGCGCGAATTCGCCCGCGAGCAGGGGGTGGAACATTACTTCGAGGTCGGGCGCAGCGGCATCTGCCACTCACTGCTTCCCGACAAGGGGCTGGTTCGACCGGGGGAGCTGGTGGTTGGCGCCGACAGTCATACCTGCACTTACGGGGCTCTGGGCGCCTTCGCCACCGGAATCGGGTCAACTGATATGGCCTGCGCCTGGGCCTTGGGGGAGCTGTGGTTTCGGGTGCCGGAGTCGCTAAAAGTGGTGGTCGAAGGGAATTTTCAGCCACGCGTCGGGCCGAAGGACCTGATCCTGAGCGTCATCAACCGTCTCGGCGTTGATGGCGCCCTCTATCAAGCGATCGAGTTCACCGGTGGCGCCATAAGCCGGATGAGGATGGACGGGCGATTCACCGTCTGCAATATGGCCATCGAAGCCGGTGCCAAGACGGGGCTGATTGCGCCGGATGAGGTGACGATGGGATATGTGGATCAAATATCCCCCCCTACCCCCCCCTGCAATAACAGGGGGGGGAAAGGTGGAAGACCCCCCCTTGGTCCCACCCTACTGCGCAGTGGGGGAGACCTGTCGAGCGACCCGGATGCGGTTTACAGTCAGGTGCTGGAAGTGGACGTTAGTGATCTTGAGCCGCAGGTGGCGGAGCCTTATCTGCCGTCGAACGGACGACCGGTCTGTGAGGTCGAAGGGGTCAGGATGGACCAGGTAGTCATCGGCTCCTGCACCAACGGACGGCTGGATGATTTCCGGGCTGCGGCTGATGTGATGGGAGACCGTCCGGTTCACCCGGATGTCAGGCTGATAATAATACCGGCCACCCCTGGTATAATACGGGCGATGCTGGAGGAGCATCTGGTGGAGCGGTTCATAAAGGCCGGTGCAGTGCTGTCGCCGCCAACCTGCGGGCCGTGTATCGGCGGGCATATGGGGGTGCTGGCTGAAGGGGAGATCGGGCTGTTCACCACCAACCGCAACTTCCGCGGCCGAAACGGTCACCCCGATTCGAAGGTCTACCTGTCCGGCCCGGAGGTTGCCGCCGCCTCCGCAGTCGCCGGACGGATCACCGACCCGAGGGGATTCTAATGCAGGAAGCGGTCAGGTGAGGGCACCTGACCGCGCACGGGAAATATTAAGGGGGGCAGATTATAGTGCGATTGACGGGTGTCATTCCCGCGCAGGCGGGAATCCAGACAAGCAGCAACTCGTCTGGATACCGGCCCCCTGCTTTCGCAGGGGCATGCTTCGCCGGTATGAAAGAATACCACTAGAAAATGCACCCCGTAATATGGTCAGATAAGGGCACCTGACCGCGTAAAACTGATTGGAAAGCAGGCATAATGGAAGAGGTAAAGGAGACTTCCACTCGACCGAGGGTGCAACGGCTCTGGGAGAGCCTCGGTTTTCTGGTGAACGGGCTGGCCCGCCTGATGAAGATCTCGCTCGAGAACCGGCTTCGGCCGATCGGTCTGACGCCGAATACCTGGAGTGTGCTGATGGCGCTGGGGGAGGAGGATCATCTCAATCAGACCGACATCTCCCACCGCACCTTCCTCGACGGCGCCACCACCACCCGCGCCCTCGACCTCCTGGAGGCAAGAGGTTTCATAGAGCGGAACCGCGACGACTCCGACCGACGGGTGCAGATTGTGGCCCTGACCGAGGCGGGACAGGAGGTCTATCACGATACGGCCGTGTTCGGGACGTCGGTCAACGAGGAGGCTACCAGCGAGCTGAGCGCCGGTGAGCGCGAACAGCTCGAAGCGCTCGTCGCGAGGGTCGTCTTCTGGATGCAGAACCAGCAGAACTCCGAGGGTAACAGTGGAAGGTGAAATCCTTCGCGGGCGGGTCTTCAAATACGGCGACTCCATCGACACCGACGTCATCATCCCGGCGCGCTACTGCACCAGCTACCACCCCGAGGAGCTGGCTCCGCACTGCCTGGAGGACCTCGATGCGACATTCGCCGGACGGGTCAAGCCTGGGGATATCATAGTAGCGGGGCACAACTTCGGCTGTGGATCGTCGCGGGAGAACGCTCCCATCGCCATAAGGGGGGCCGGGGTGTCGTGCGTTATCGCACGTTCGTTCGCGCGCATCTTCTACCGAAACTCGATCAACATCGGGCTGCCGATACTGATAGCGCCGGATGCGGTTGATGGAATCGAGGACGGCGATGAGATTGAGGTCGATCCGACGACGGGCACTATCAGGAATTTAACTCGCGACGGGAGCTGGCAGGCGGCGCCGTTTCCGCCGGAGGTGCAGGAGATAATCCAGGCGGGGGGACTGGTGGGGTATGTGAGAAAAAAGTTGTCAAGTTGACAAGTTGGCAAGTTTGCAAGTGAGAAAGTGTAAACGATAAAAAGGATCTTCGCTATTTCAAGTGGGTGACCAACAACTGTCATTCCGGCTTGTCAGTCTGTCCGATAATGTTGAATCTGACAAGGTGGACGCCCCCAGCTTTTCCTGACTTTCGTCAGGACAGGCGCTGTGGCAGGCTCTCGTCCGCCAACCAAGTGGTTGTTTTTACAAGCGCACGAGGGCGTGTGACGGTACGCGATCATCAATAGAAAAGAGAGTATTAACGAAATACTGATCGTAGTCGTGGTTGTCCCCAACCACGACTGTCGGACTTGGGGACAGCCCCGACTACAGCAAGAAAATCGTTACTTGGTCAACACTCTCATAAAAAAGCAGATAAATGACTCCTTCAATAAATAAGCAAAAGGAGAAGTAGATGAAAGAGACGTCTCCGCTCTACCCCGAGGCCTTTATCCCTTACGGCACCTGGGGTGGGAGCTGGTTTCCAGCCTGGCATACGAGCGCCCTGGCCGAGGTTGACATAGCCAGGTTTGCAGCCGAGGCCACCCCTTTGGTCCTGGGAAAGAGAAATGTTCCCGTAAGCCAGCTGGATTACCTGGTCAGCGGATCAACCGTGCCCTGGCTATACAAGTTCTGGGGCTCGACCTATCTGTCCCACTGCTTCGGTCATCGTCTGCCCGGTTTTCATCTGGAACAGGCCTGTGCCACCGGACTTCAGGTGGTTGTCAAGGCGGCGGCTCAGGTTCAGGGAGGTTCCCACAGCGTTGTCGGGGTTCTGGCCTTTGACAAGACCAGCAACTCGTCGGTGGGCGTTTTCCCCAACTACGGGACCTACCGCCGCACCGAGGTTATCAGCGACATCTGGGACAATTTCGCCTACGACCCGGCCACAGGACAATCCGGTTTTAACAAGGCCACCGGAGAGACCTCGATGATAGCCTGCGCCGGCAAGACAGCCCGGAAGTATAAACTCGACTTCAACGAGGTGACAGAACTGGCTTTCTGGCGTTACCAGCAATACTACGACGCCAAGCGTTCCGGTGTTCTTGACCGGATCCTTTTCCCAATGGACATATTGGATGTGCGCGGTCAGAAGTTGGGCAACGTTGATGATGATTACGGTGTGCGTAAATACAATTCACTCGACCAGTTCAGGGGTGAGCGCCAGCTGGATACCTGCGTCACTGCCGGCGGACAGACCCACGCCTCCGACGGGATGTTTGTTATGCTGGTCACCACCGAAGCCAGAGCCCGCGAGCTCAGCCAGCGTCCTGAAATCAGCATTCAGTTGGTAGCTTCAGCTGAATACAGGGCGGAAGCCGGTTTTATGTCCGAAGCACCGGCCTTTGCAGTTAAGGAGCTGCTCGACAGAACCGGTTTGTCTATGGCTGATATGGCGGCGGTTTATAACCATAATCCCTTTGCGGTCAACGATGTCGTTTTCGCCAAGGTTCTGGAGCATGACTGGCATAAGATGAACGACACCGGTTGTCCGATGATTTACGGCCACCCTCAGGGTCCGACCCTTACGAGGGTAATAGTTGAAGCCCTTGAGAGGACGGTTTCTCTGGGGGGCGGTTATGCACTGATTTTTGGCTGCGCGGCTGGAGACGAGAGCATCGCCGCTATCTTCAAGGTCACCGACAGCAGAGGAGGTAAATAATAATGGAATCGATGAGGCAGACAACCCTCCAGACTTTAGGTTTGGGTTCGGTTCTGGACATCTTCCAGAGAGGGAGATTACCGGCTGACGAGAGCGAATCTGTCGATAAAGTGTTTGGTCCGGCAGGTAACCGCGGCTCGCTGGTTATCTCAGGAGGCAACGGGATCGTCGGTTCCGGCAAGGCTATGCAGCTCGGCGCCCGGCTGCAGCCGTTCGGTGTGCCGATTGTGACCCTGGACCTGCCGGATGCTCCTGACGGGATAGGTCAGCAATTCCCCGGTTTGAAGGCGTCCTTTGGCCCCAGGCAAGCCAACCGGATTATGGCCGGCATCATCCGGCTGAACTATGACGGCGCCAACCTGCCCGATGCGCTTGGCGGGTTTAAGCCGCGGTTTGTCCTGGAGGCGATTCCGGAGATCCTTAAGTTAAAGAGGTCTCACTACGAGCTGATGCGTCAGAGTTTTCCGGATGTGGAGATCCGGTCGGTTACATCCGGGTTTCCGAACGCTGAGCTCGGCGTCGGCATACTTCACCCATCCTTCCCCCATCAGATCAACAAGGTCTGGGAAGTCATAGAGGAGAAGCCCTCGGATATTACCCGACTCTTCTGGGCACTGGGATTGATCCCCGTCCCGGTCGGTGATTATTGGTCCTTTATCCTGGACGTGCTGTTCTGCGGAATTACACAGGCAGCGCTGAGATACCACCGGGCTTCCAATATGCCGTTCTGGAAGATTGACAAATACGTCAGGAGACTGGTGGGGCCGAACCCCATCCGGGCTCACGACGCCATCGGGCCTGGCGCCAGCTTCCTCACCTGGTCGTGCCTGCACCATCTGGCAGAGAAATACGGGGAGGTGTTCAGGCCGTCGCCGGAGCTGGTCAGGCGTAAAAACAGCGGTGAGAACTGGTATTCGAGCAACCGGCCGACGGTTGACTGGGAGATGGACGACGAGGATGAGTTTGAGAACTGGGTTCTGGGACCTCTGTTCCAGATGACCAGTCTGATGCTTCACGAGAAGAGAGCTAATCTGTCCCATATGAACGCCATAGGCGAGCTGTGCGCTCAGTTTGCCAAAGGCATCCTGGCTATGATTAGGGACTATGGCCCTGATGCTGTCATCAGCAGGGTTGAGGCCTACCACAGGCTGCATCCTGAAGCGGCCGGAGGCTGTTGGTTCCCTGAAGTTTTTGAGCAGATTGACAGCCCGCAGTGGCAGCAACTCTACGTGAACGCCGAACACGACGGCAAGGTCGGCGTTATCACCATCAGCCGTGAATCTCTGAACTGGGATGTTGTTCACGAGCTCAACCGTGCCATCGACTGGCTCAAGGCTGAAGGGATTAAGAATGTGATAGTAACCGGCGATTTCCACCTGTCAACCCAGATGGTCGGCGCTGATATCAGCGATTTCTTCCCGGCGCTGGACAACGAAGAGGAGGGCTTCCGGGTCTCAAAGACCTGGGCTGAAACCGCCAGGCGGCTCTATAATGATTTCGACATTTCTGTTGGCTTTGTCAATGGTAAACGCTGCCTGGGCGGGATGCTGGAATTGATGATGCATTGCCACTACCTGGTTTCAGTGGACGGCGCTCAACTCGGTATGCCTGAGGTGACGCTGCCGGTTATTCCAGGTATGGAGGGCTGCCACTGGCCCTTCAGGAAGGTCGATCCCGCCAGCTATCCGAAGCTGGCTGAAATGCTGCTTGGAGGTCGGTTTGTCAATGCCAAAGATGCCACAGGATGGCTGATCGACTTCGCAGGGCCCATGGAAGATGCCCTGCAGAAGGTGTGGATGATTGTCACGGGAGGCGACCACGGTCTGTCCATCAGGAAGGTGAAAGAGGGTGCGTTGAGCCTGCCGGTGGATATGCCCGGACCTGCACCTTCTGACAGTTCAGCTGCAGAAGTCGCTCGCAAGGCCATTATGGACACTATCCGGGCCTCCTGCGAGGTTCCGTTGTCGCAGGCGCTTGAGGTTCAGGCGAGGCATTCGGCGGGATTTATGGTGACGACTGCCTGTCGGAAAGGGATGATCGGAGCAAGCTACAAGAGGGTGATGGAGGTGTGAATGAGTGAGCAAGTAATCAAGTGAGCAAGTGAGAAAGTTGTGGTGTCGGGTTGGGGCGCCCGGCACCACGTTCTGTCATTCCGACGCAGAGCCTACCCTCACAAAAGTGGGGGGCGGAATCCAGACAGCCCCGAATTCGTCTGGATACCGGCCTTCCAGTCCGTCCGATAATGCAAGATTTGGCAAGGCGGACGCCCCCGTCCGCCATTCAAGTTATTGTTTGGACGGGCGCACGAGAGCCTGCCC
>MWJR01000043.1 GCA_002127415.1 Calditrichaeota bacterium AABM5.125.24 | reverse complement strand
GTGGTAGGCTATCACCAGGTGGTCTGGGACGCCTCGCGCCTGCCGTCGGGTCTTTACATAGTGCGGCTCGAATCAGCCGGCAGGGCCCGTGTGGCGAAGGTAGCTCTGATAAGATAATCCAAGTGGTAGATGGTGGGGTGGTGTCACACTTCAGTGTGACACCATAACCATAGGAGTAAGAGAGAAGAGGTGTCAGACTGAAGTCTGACACCACGTGCCGCGTAGATACGGGCATCATAAGCCTGTCCCTGCGAATCCCTGCTTTCGCAGGGACAGGAGCAGGGATCCCGCCCCTGCCGTTTGTTCATCCCATAGTCCAAAGCCCAAACAAGAAGGGACAATGCAAAGAACACTCTATGCACTGCTGACTGTCGTGACGGCGTTTATCCTCGCCGTTGCGACGAATAGTTGGGCCCGATCGAACCACCTGCCGGTGAACCCCGGTTTCGAATCGGTCACAGGTGTGGAGGCCTGCGTGATACTGGAGAGCGATTCGCGTCTCCAAGTTGAATTTAACCTGCCACAACGCGCACAAGGCGCTATGCTACCTGTGACCCGCTGGGTTATAGTCCCCCCGCGGCGCTCTGTAACGCTCAACATTCTCTATCCCGAAGCAGCTGAGCGAAATCCGAAATCGGAGCCCCCCCCCTCTGCCGTGGTTCTGGGCCACCCACGCGTCATACGGGGCGTGAGGATGGTGCCGGTCACAATATGTCCGCTTCAGCTTCACACAGATGGCGAAGAGCTGCCTCAGACCAGCCGAATTGTGGTAGAGCTGGAGTTTAGCCCCGATGGCGGAGAGGACGCTGCTTTGGCTCATCGCCGCATCCCCATCACCCCGAATTTCGCCCGTCTTCTGGAGGCATTCACCCTCAATCCTCCCCGAACGGACCACTTACCGGGGCGTGACCTGGCTGCACCCGCCCTCTCGCGGATGCTGGTCGTCTATTCAGATGCCATCGAGGACGAGGAGGCACTCGGCTGTATCAACGAGTTCGTCGAGTGGAAGCGGCGGATGGGACTGATGGTCGATGTTGAGGAGATCGACATCGATGATAACGCCTACGAGGAGGTTAAGGAGCTCGCCTGGCAACTACTCGATGATGAAAAGCTGCCCCTGGAATATATGACCATTATCGGGGATGATGAACTGGGTTGGAGTTGGGACTCGGTCATGGTCGATCTTGAGATCGACGATGAGCTCTTCTTCCCTGCCTATGGTCACGAGATTAACGACACAACCACGGTCTTTCGAGATCATTATTATACGACCGACCCGGAAGACGAGGAATTCCTGATGCCGCAGTTCGCCCTGGGTCGGATGATGGTGCCCAATTACGGGAGCCTGGCTGGTGCACTGCGACGAACTATAGACTACGAACGCGACCCATACCTGGGACCGGAGGGCGACGGCGCCTGGTTTACCCGAGCCCTGTTTACCATGCAGACCGAAAAGTATGTTACAGACGAGGGCGATACCGTGGTATATACACCACAGGATGTTCTGGAGCTCGCCAGGTGGGGACGAAACCGCCTGAGCGATGCCGGTTATGACGAGGTGGTGATCCTGCGTGATCTGTCCGAGGAGGACAGGATTGCGGAGGTGAGAGAACAACTCGAAGAAGGGGTGTCCTTAGCTCTTGCTGATGGGTGGCTGCTCGGTGCATTCGGCCCGATATTCCAGTGGGATGAATATGCCGACACCGACCGGATGAATCCCTTTATGATCGCCAACGGGATCTACTATGAAAATCCCATTATGTACCCCTTCTTCAGCCTTGCCACGGCGGACGAGCCCATAGGACCGGTGGCCGGTATGGGTTTGTTCTTCGATCCACGCTCCGAATATATGCTTCCGATCATCGGGAGCACCATCGCGGCTATGGCGTATAACGAGATCTACACAACCGGCTACCTGCAGCTCATAACCAAACTCGAGCTGGTGAGCCTGACCGAGTTGGATGTCACCGATGCGATCCGTGAAGAGATCATCCTTCACCTGTCCACTTTTCGGCTACTCGGTGATCCTTCGCTCGAGATATTCACTGCCAATCCGGTGCCGCTTGCCGCAGAGCATCCGGAGAGCTATAACGTCGGTGCCACCTCTGTAGTCTTAACCGTGACGGATGATAATGAGGAGGCGGTATCGGAGGCTGTAGTATGCATCCGCCAGCCGGGCAGCTTCCAGTATGTCCTGTATACCGACGGTGCCGGCAATGCCGCCTTCACCATACCTGAAGGGATCGAGGAGGGGGAGCTCCAGCTTACAGTGCACAAGCACAACTACCGGCCTTATGTCCGCGATATCCCGGTTGAGGTTCCCGAACTGAACCTGATCCTGGGCGAATTCGGCTTTGACGACGACGAGTTGGGGGACGACGACGGCAACTTCCGCAACGGCGAAGAGGTGGAGCTGATCTTCACCATCTCCAACCTCAGCGATATTGACGCAGAAGACGTCACGGTTCAGCTCAGCAGTAACAATCCTCACCTCGCCTTCTCGCCCGGGGAGGTGGTCATAGAGCGGATACCCGCCGGTGAATCAGCCGGACCGGAAGAGCTGGTCAGTATGACGCTCGAACCGGAGACTCCTGGAGGAACGGCACTTCGGATTCAGCTCGACGCTCTGACGGGCGACGAGTTATGGCCTATGGCGGCTGAAGTCACCTCCTCCGGGCCTGTAATCTATACCGGCGAAGATCTGATTGAGGCGGAGAATTTCTTCCCTGGTGACACCGCTCAAATCACACCAACCCTGCGCAACATCGGGGACCTGGAGGTGCCTGCAATGGAGGCGCGGCTAACCAGCCTGGATGAGCGGGTTACTGTCACCGCCGCCGACCGGAACTATCCTATGCTCGAGCCCGACAGCGAAGAGGGCCCTGACGAGCCGTTTCAGGTTGAGATCGATCCGCTGGTCATCCGGGGCGAGATCGTTCACTTCGAGCTAAGATTGTCTGCTGAGGACGACTACGACACCACAATGACCTTCGCCCTGCGGGTGGCTGATCCGAGGGAGGGCGATCCGTTCGGCCCCGATGAATACGGCTATATCTGTTTCGACGGTGATGATGAGGATTGGGTGGAGGCCCCTATATACAACTGGCGGGAAATCAACGAAGACATTGATGATTACGAGTTTCGTGGCACGCGTGTCGAACTGCTGCAGTGTGCCCAGGGCTGGGACTCCTCGGCTGTGGTGGAGTTGCCGGAGGGTTTCGGCTTCCGATACTACGGGCAGGATTTCGACCAGGTCGTGATCTGCACCAACGGCTGGCTGGCGATGGGAGACCAGGCTACCGAGTTCTCTTCAGACCATAACCGGCCGATACCGGGAGCGGCCGCGCCTGACGCACAGCTCTGCCCGCTGTGGCAGAACCTGCGCAACCCGCATTACTGGCATAACGGGGCATTCTACCACTACATCGAGGAGGAAGGGCTCTTCATAGTCGAGTGGAGCAATCTCCTGGTGGATGACACCACCGGGATGGAGCATAATGTCTCTTTCGAGGTGTTGCTTTTCGATCCGAGTCACTATCCGACCCCTACAGGGGATGGCGAGATAATCTTCCAATACCAGGAGTTCCACGCCGCTGAGGGGAGCGGTGATGAGATAAGCCACCCGTTTGCCACAGTGGGGATCAGGAACCTCGACGGGAGCGGCGGTCTGCAGTATGCCTACTGGAACGAATATCCGGCCCAAGCGCATCCACTGGAGAGTGAATTTGCCATAAAATTCACCACCACCGCTCTGAACGACTACGGCGCAGCGCGCGGTTGGGTGGTCAGGGCTGGAGACCGGGAGGAGGGGATTGACAGCGCCCTAATATATCATCCCCGCTTCCCGACGGAGGTCTGGACGAATGAAGAGGGCTATTTCACGATAACCCCACTACACCCTGATACATACGAGGACGTGCTGGTCATCGCCGACAATTTCAACACCGACACGTTGACAATCGAAATCACTGCCGGCGACACCGCCGAGATGGGGGAGATAGCCCTGACCAATCCTGAGCTGGAGCTGACCACGACCCCGGCGAGCTTCGAAAACCTCTCCCTGCGCCCGGATGGAACCCGGCTGCACGCTAAGCTGTTTATCGACAACCACGGCAACGGGCCGCTCGATTATGAGGTGCGCATCGCAAACCGAGACGGAAGCGAGCCGGCTTTCGGTGACGTTCGGCATCATCAGATCTCTGCTGTTGATGGCAATGACAAGTATTATGGCGGGGTGTATATCGACTCACTCTTCTATATTCCCTCAAAACACCGTAGTGGAAGTGTTCCTCGCTACAGGATAAACGTGCTGAACCGTGCCGGCGAGGAGGTTAGGTATTTCAAACAGCCGGAGGATATAGAGATCCAGACCGAGACCGGCTACTACAACCTGGCCTGGGACGGCCGTCACTTCTGGGGTTCTATCTTAGACTATCGTAGTGGGGGGTGGATTGTCATATTTGAACCCGACGGCGATGTAATCGATGCGTTTCCCACGCCGTTCGACGAATATCGCACACTCCCCCTGACATATAGTCCCGAGCGTGGGACGATATTCGCCGCCGATAGAGACACCGACGTTATCGAGATGGAGACCGACTCGGCCCGGACCATCATAAACCGCTGGGAGATGCATCTTCCCGCCTACAATATCGAAATCGGCGGTCTGGCATGGAACAGCTTCGACCCCGACGATATGAACCTCTACCTCCTCGACAGCTACGACCCCGTTGGTGGTAACGCCCGCGCCAGACTGATGAAGATGAACCCCAACACCGGGGAGTGGAGGGTGATAGCCTTTCTGGACGGCAGACCGAATATGGGGGCATACAGGGGATTGTCGGTGCTGCACAATTACGGCGATCTTACCAGCACCGTCATAGCCCTTGTAGAGGACGGCGGGCCCAATATGCCGGATTACCTCCGGCTCTACGATGCCGGGCCGAATGTATCGTTCCTGATGGAGGGGGGGCTGACGAACCGAACCGGCTCGGTTTCACCCGACCAAATGGCTGAGGTCGGGATGTTATTCGATGCGGCCGGCTGGCAGGAGGGGGTCTATGAGTTCGGGCTGAGCCTCATCCACAACGCCGGTGAAACGGTTCTGGCCCCGGTGAGCATAACCTTCACCGACACCGCCGGGACAGGCGACTCTGCGGGGGACGGCTTGCCGACCCGATTCGACATCACCGCGGTATATCCCAACCCGTTCAACTCGATGGTCAGGGTCGAGTTCGCCGTAGATGCTGCGCTACCGACGACGCTGGTGGTTTACGACCTGACGGGCCGGGAGGTGACCACTGTGTTCGACGGTGTGCCGGCGGTGGGTTATCACCGGTTGTCGTGGGACGGCTCTTCGGTTGCGTCGGGGGTCTATATCCTGCGGCTGGAGTCGGCGGGCAGGGTCAGGACGGCGAAGACTGCGATAGTAAGATAGATCGTTTCTATTTAGTAAATCGGGGAGGGCCGACATTCCCCAGCTTCCGCTGGGGCGGGCTCTGTCGGCCGTGAGTGGCCCGGGAGCCCGGATTTAATTCGGGATACAACTCGGGCCTCTTCCGGGAACGTTAACCAAGTAGGCCGGACACTCCTGTCCGGCCCTTTCGTTTAGCGGGTTGCGGTGTCAGGCGTCCCCGCCTGACACATGAATTTCCACCTCATAAACCTCTTACATCACCACTCATCCCTCTTCCCAGTCAGAAACTCCACCAGTCGCGTCAGGTCGTCGTCGGAGTAGAAGTCTATACGGATGGTGCCTTTCTTTCCCCTCTTCTGGATGCGGACCTGGGTTCCGAGCGTCCGGCGGAGGCGGTCGGTGTAGTCCCTGACCAGGGGCGATTCAGTTGGTCGGGATGCGCGGCGGCGGACCTTCTTCGGGGCAGCGACAGCGCGGGCGATCTCTTCGGTCTGGCGGACGGACAGGTTCTCGGCCACGATCCGTTTCCAGAGTGCGCTGCGCTGTGCGGTGCCGGTGACCGACAGGATGGCTTTGGCGTGTCCGGTGGTGATCTTGCCTGAACGCAGTGAAGTCAGGATTGGCTCCGGGAGCTCCAGCAGCCGCAGCGTGTTGGCGACGGTGGCTCGCTCCTTGCCGACCCGCCGGGCGATCTGTTCCTGGGTCAGCCCGAAGGTTCGTTGCAGCGCCCGGTAGCCTTCGGCCAGTTCGACAGGGTTCAGGTCGTTCCGCTGCAGGTTCTCGATCAGGGATATCTCGAGCAGCTCGGCGTCACCGGTGACTTCGATCACCCTGACCGGGACGGTATCGAGCCCGGCCTGCCTGGCGGCGCGCAGCCTTCGCTCACCGGCGATCAGGTCGAAGCCGTCTCCTGAGCGGCGCACCACCAGCGGCTGGATGACCCCTTTCTGGCGGATTGATGCGGTCAGTTCGTCCAGCTCGTTCTCGCCGAAGTCGCGCCGCGGCTGTTGGGGGTTGGGTTTTATGTCACGGACCGGGATCTCCAGGGCTCCCATCGCCGGAGCTTCCACCTCAGCGTCCGGCAGCAGCGCCGACAGCCCCCGGCCCAGACCTTTGGGCTTCATATATCTATATCAAGAAATTCACAACCTAAGTAGCTCTATCCAAATGTAATTCGACAGGTGGCCCGGCGAGCTCGCTCGCCGGGTCTCATAAACGTGATAGTAGAGAGTTCAAGGCTCGTTAACTTCGGGACTTCCCGGGTTTCTTCTAAATCCGCATATGTGAAGACGGGAACCCAGAATAAAACTCAAATCTGGATTCCTCCCGAAGCTTCGAGAGGAATGGCGATTATGAAGGTTTCGCTTTATTTCCGCTTCCCCCTGCGGTTTTTGGTCCTCCTGTCGTTCTCTCTGCGACGTTCAGCGGGCCCCCAACTCTCGGGAACACCAACACGATCCTTTCTGCGATCCTCGTTACGCCGTTCTCCTTTGCGACGTCCCTTCATTCTGCTACCCTTTGCGTTTAAAAGGTGAACCTGCAACGGGTTGTCGTGTAATGGATGACCAGGACAATTGATAATAGTCTTTAGACATCGATATCCGGTGGTAGCGGTGGAATCAGTTGTTCGAGTTTTTCAATCAGGTCAGGTATGTGGACCGTTGCAACTTTCCATATAAGATTGTGTTCTATTTCTCCATAATCGTGTGCCAGGACGTGACGTTGACCGATAATTCGTTGCCAGGGGATTTCAGGATGAGCGTCCTTGAAGGCTATGGAAACTTTGCTCGCAGCTTCGCCGATGATTTCTATATGCCTCTCGACCGCGCCTCGCAGCATCCTGTCATCCAGATAATCTTGATATGAAAATTCTGAAATGAACTCCCTGACAGCTCTGGCGGCATCAAGCATATCCCACAGGAGTGCGGAGTCGTTGGATTCAGGCGGCATACACCACCTCACGCGCGGTCAGGATGGCGTGGCGACGGAACGGGTTTCGCAGTCCTCGTTTTGAAACCAGATCGACCTCTCGACCAAAGATGGACTTTAGCTCTTCCCTCATATCCACCCAATCAAAAAGGCTCCACTCAGCCTCTTCAGCAAACTCGATTAACACATCAACGTCACTGTCGGCCTGAAAATCCTCGCGAAGAATCGATCCAAAAAGTGCAAGTTCAGCGATTATCCACTTACGGCAGAATTGTGCGATTTTGTCTTCGGGTATATTAATCTTGCTTTTTGTCATAGATTTGCCTTTTTGCTTTTAATGCTCTTAATGACCTCATCATCAGATGCCTCGGTCAGATTAAGATGGTAAAATGTCTAAATCAAAATTCTAATATTAATCAGGGCACTTTATTGTAGACACTTGTCGGACCGGCGAAGCATGCCCCTGCGCCTGTCCCTGCGAAGGCAG